>JBHGAT010000293.1:0-2930 GCA_041946645.1 Candidatus Velamenicoccus archaeovorus
CGGCGTCTCGTCCCGGACGCGCTGCGGCACGAGCTCCCGGCGGGCGGGCGGAGGTACGGATCCGGCGTCGCGAACGCCGGGGGGTCGAGCGGCGGCAACCCCTGCGGCGGCTCGGCCGGAACAGGCGGAGCTGCTCGATCGGGGGCATCGAGAACGGCCCGGGGTGCTCGAGGTAGGCGAACGATCCCCGCACGGGCTCGTCGACGATCACCGTGGAGGATAGCCGCCGGCCACCCGGGGTCATGGCCCCCGGAGCCGCCGGACCGGCGCCCCTCAGCGCTCGACCACCAGCCGCCCGTCGCGAAGCGCGAGCCCCAGGTGGACGACCTGCCCGAACGGCCCGGTGGGGACGGAGCGACCGTTCGCCACCACCCGGACGCCTCCGGCGTTCCCCAGCGTGAGCGAGACCGAGCGGTCCGCCCGCACCGCCACGCTCCCTTCGGACACGGTCCTGCGCACCGCGGTCACCCCATCCGCGATCGCCTCGACCCAGCACGGGGCGGAGAACGTCAGGCGGACGTGCAGCTCCTGCCACGACCGGGCCGAGGGCGTGGGGTGGGGGAGGACCTCGCTGGGGACGGCACGGGGCGCCGGGGCGGCCGAGGGCGCGCGGTCGGCGCCGGTCCCGGCATCCTGGCTCGCCACCGTCGCGATGAGCCCGACCACCGACAGCAGGACGAGCAGCCGGGCGATCGTGCGGGTCCGGGTGGGCCGGGGGCCGGACAGCAGGGCGCGCAGGGGAGGTGCCTCGATGCCTGCGGCGCGGCTCAGCTCCCGGCGGACGGCGGCATCCAGATCGGCCGCCTCGTCGGCCGTCCGCTCGAGGTCCTCGACGGAGATGCGCACCTGCCTCCGCCGCCCCCGCCCGGCGCCGGTGACGCGCGCGGATGGGGCGTGGCCCGCTGCCGAGCCTCGCGGCTCGGACCCCGCCCCCTCGGGGGGTCCCCCCGTCGTGGGGGGCCGGACCCGACCGGTCGGCACCAGCGTCAGCGAGGGCTGGAGGGAGGGCGCTCCCCCTTCGGCATCCGGCCGATCCGCCGTGACCGAGCCCTCGATGCGGGCGCGATCTGCCCGCGGCAGCGTCCGGCCACCGGGATCCGGGTGGGGGTGACGCCGGGCCGATCCATGGACGCGGCGCCTGGGCCTGGGCCTGCTCACTCCGCGTGCACCCCCGACAGCCCCGGTCGCCGGCCCGTGTCGACCGGCAGGGTCGACATCGCTCGCCGCACCCGGCCGCCGATCGAGCGCTCCGCGAGGGGGGGCGCCTCGGGACAGGGGGTCCGGCTGAGCCCGCCGACGGCGCGTGGCCTGGTCGCGGCCTGCCGGCGGTCCAGCTCCCCCGTGATGGCGTCGAGCGCCGCCGACAGGACGGATCGGGAGACCACACCCGCCGGTCGCCCCCGTTCGTCCACCACCACGACCGCGTCGAGGTCGTGCTCGGACAGGAGGGCCGCCACGGTCCGCAGGGAGGCCTCGGGCCCCACGGTCGGCACCGGGCTCAGCATCACGTCCCGCACCCGCTTCATCCGGATCACCCTCGGGCGGGCCGGATGACCGATGGACGGCCGTCTGGAGCGAGGGGCTGCTCCGTCCGCCCGGCACCCTCACCGGCGTGCCCACCGGAAGCGGGCTTCTGCTGGGTGCAGCAGTACGGGCAGTAGTACTGATCGTCCGGTGTGGCCAGCACCACCGGATCCAGACCGACGCCGCAGATGGGACAGTGCGCGGCGAACCCCATCAGTGTCGCGCTCGGCCTCACGCCAGGCGACACGACGGCAGCCCGTGGCATCGACCTTCACCTCCGCAAGACCACGGCGGGTACGCCGCGCCTCGCGAGGCCGTTGCCCCGAGCCTCAACGTGGACGCTTCCGAAGCTCGCTGCTGCCTCGCAGACGCAGCGGACCCGGCTGTCACGCCTTCGGGACACCCAGAAGATAGCGCCGGCGCGTGGGAAGGGTCAACGCGTGGGCCGCGGGCTCCTCACCGGCACGGGCTCGGGAACGATCCGGTGCGCCGATCGCGCCGGCCGACTCACCGCTGCCGGCGCGAGGGGCCCCGTTCGTACAGGACCATCGACCAGCGGTAGCCGACCAGCCCGATGACCGCGCACCAGGCCGCCGCGAGCAGCGCGTCGGTGCCGATCGCGGTCCCCAGGAGCAGCCCTCGCAGCGTCTCGATCACGGGGGTGAACGGCTGGTACTCGGCGAACCAGCGGAGCCCCGCCGGCATCGGGTCGGTGGGCACGAAGCCGCTCCCCAGGAACGGGAGGAGGATCAGCGGCATGGGCAGGTTGCTCGCGCTCTCCACGCTCTTGCCCACCAGGCCGAGGGCGACCGACAGCCACGTGATGGCCAGGGTGATCATGAGGAGGACACCGCCGGCCGCGAGCCACTCGAGCGGCCCGGCGTCGGGCCGGAAGCCGACCGCCAGGGCGACGGCGATCACCGCCACGAGCCCCGCCATGGTCTGGATCGTGCTGCCGAGGACGTGCCCGGCGAGCACCGACCAGCGGGCGATCCCCATCGTGCGGAACCGCGCGATGATCCCTTCGGTCATGTCCATCGACACGGCGATCGCCGTGGCCTGCGACACGCCGGCGACCGCCAGCAGGAGGATCCCCGGGACCACGTAGTCGACGTAGGAGCCTCGATCGCCCGCGACGACCTCGAGCCCCGCACCCATCGTCCCGCCGAAGACGTAGACGAACAGCAGCAGGAGGATCACGGGGATGCCCACCACGACCAGCGTCACCGAGGGATAGCGGGCCGCATGGCGCAGGTTGCGCCGCAGCATCGTGGCGGCGTCCCGGGCGGCGTAGGGTGTCGTGCTCATCGCGGTCCTCCCTCCCGGTCCGGGCCCGTGAGGGCCAGGAACACGTCGTCGAGGTCCGGGGTGTGGATCGTCACCCGCTCGACGGGGACGGCCGCCTC
>JBHGAT010000294.1:0-2914 GCA_041946645.1 Candidatus Velamenicoccus archaeovorus
GCGTTGTTCACGGCCGAGCCGATCTTCAGGCGGTTCCGGACGATCCCGGGGTCGAGCATCAGCCGTTCGACCCGCCGCCGGTCGAACCGCGCCACCTTCCCCGCGTCGAACCCGGCGAACGCCGCGCGGTACCCCTCGCGCTTGCGCAGGATCGTCGACCACGACAGGCCGGCCTGCGCCCCCTCGAGCACGAGCATCTCGAACAGGTGGCGATCGTCGTGCGAGGGCACGCCCCACTCTTCGTCGTGGTACGCGAGGTACCGCGGGTCGTTCCCCACGGCCCAGCCGCATCGGGTCGGCACGGCCGAAGGCTACCGCGTGATCGCGACGGGGCCTAGGCGAACCAGTCCTCGAACGCCCGGCGGCCCAGCAGCGGCAGCGGACCGCCGTGATCCGGGAACCAGGCCAGCTCCTCGCCTCGCTCGACCGGCACGGCCGTCCGGCACGCGATCCCCGGCTCGCCCTGCTCCCAGGCGGCCGAGCCGACCGGCCGGCACCGCGACCACGGCACCGGCCGTCCCCGTCCGTCGCGCGGGTAGGTCGAAGGCAGCCCGGCGGCTCGGCAGCCCTCCTCGGTGACCACGTCGACCGGGCGGGAGGCCGGGACCTCCGTCGTGACCAGCTCGGGGCGGCGGTGGGGCCGGAGGTCGAGCAGGCCGTACGGGAGCCCCTCCAGCTTGCGGAGCGCGTAGGCCTGGGCCACCTCGACCGTCGCGCACAGGTACACCACCGGGAACGACCCCGGCGGGTTCCACCGCCCTCCGAGCGCGGCCGCGTACGAGCCGTCGAGGGGGTCCACCCAGTCGGGGTCGGCCACGCGCAGGTACGGGCCGGCTCGGCGGACGTGGCGGAACCGGACGGTCACGGCCCTAGGCGGTGACCGCCCAGTCGAACGAGGCCCGGGTCAGCTCGAGCAGCTCGACGTGCCGGTCGCGCTCGATCATCTCCAGCATGGTCCGGCCGTCGTAGGCGGGGGCAGGGGTCCGGGCGACCGCCGGGATCCGGTCGGGCTGGAGGTTCCGCTCGAGCAGGTCGACCACCTGGAGCACGGCGAGGGCCTTGGGCAGCCGGGCCGGGGGCAGGCCTTCGTCGAGCCATTGCGCGGCGGCCTGCCGCCGGACCCCGAACAGCCGCGCCAGCTCCGTGTCGGAAAGGCGGAGCACCGCCTGGATCCTCGCGAGCGGGGGCGTGCGCTGTGCGACCTCGACCCATACGTTGTGCGAGAACCGGGCGAACCCGTCGGGCGACAGGTCCCAGTGAGGGAGCGCCGTGCCGCGGTGCGACATCGGCTCGAGTCCCGGGACCAGCCGGCGGACCTCGTCGAGCAGGAACACCGCGACGCCGCGGCCTGGACCGTAGCGAGCCACCCACGGCGAGAAGGGCGCCTGGAGCGCCAGGTGGTCGAGGAGCCGGGCGGCCACGGCGGTGGGGGAGTCCGTCACATCGGCCAGCATGAATCCCGCCTCCGACATCACCACCGATCGTGGGTGCTCGCGATGGGCCAGCTCGAGCAGGCGCTCGGCGAGGGCCCGCCAGGCCCGGACGTACCCGGCGGCCGCCGCGGCCGAGCCGCGCAGCGCCCGAGGCACGAGGTCGTCCAGCTCCGGGATCAGATCGCCGGCGATCTCGTCCAGCCGTTCGGCCGCGAGCGCGGGACGCTTCAACGTGAGCACGTTCATGGACCCAGCGTAGCGCAAGGGAAACGCAAGTCGCAAGCGGAACGCAAGCTCACCGTGTGACGGTCGTGGGGACCGCTGCCCGACCCAAGGACCCGGCTGTGACCCCCCGGTCCGCATCCACCGCGGGGACCCTCACGACATGGGTCATCCCTCGCGGCGCCGCAGGACCTCGAGCCGCTGCCGGTACTCATCCGCGCCGATCTCGCCGCGGGCGTAGCGCTCGGCCAGCACGTCTTCGGCCGTGGGGCCGGACCGCCACGGGCCGCCCCAGCGCCGCCGGAAGGCGAACCCCAGGAGGAGCAGGACGCCGATCCAGAAGAGCGGGAACACCAGGAACCAGGGCCCGCCGCCCCATCCCGGTCCGCACCAGGCTGCGAGCATGTGCGTTCACCTCCGTCCGTCTCGCTTCGACCCCCATCGTCCGGGTCGGGAGGCCGTCCGACGTCGGCTCGGGGGAGGCTTCGCTGCTACGCCGGCGGCGGTAGGGGATCAGTCGACCCAGCCCGGCCGGACCAGACCGGACTCGTACGCGAACACCACCAGCTGCGCCCGGTCGCGGGCCCGGAGCTTGCCCATGGCCCGGCTCACGTGGGTCTTGGCGGTGGCCGGGCTGACGAACAGCCGCTGGCCGATCTCGTCGTTCGACAGGCCCTCCGCGACGAGCGCCACGACCTCGCGCTCGCGCTCGGTGAGCTCGCCGAGGTCGGGCGAGGTCCTGGGGTCCTTGGACCGGGAGGCGTACTCCTGGATCAGGCGCCGGGTGACGCCGGGCGAGAGCAACGCGTCCCCGGCCGCGACCGCGCGGACCGCGCGGACCAGGTCCTCGGGCTCCGTGTCCTTGACCAGGAACCCGCTGGCGCCGGCCCGGATCGACTCGAAGACGTACTCGTCGAGCTCGAACGTGGTGAGGATCACCACGCGCACGGGCTCGAGGGTCGGATCCTCGGCGATCGCCCTGGTGGCCTCGAGCCCGTCCATCCCGGGCATCCGGACGTCCATCAGCACGACGTCGGGGACCAGCGAGCGCGTGAGCTCGACGGCCCGAGCCCCGTCGGCCGCCTCGCCCACCACCTGGACGTCGTCCTGCGCGTCCAGCAGCGCTCGGAAGCCTGCGCGGACCAGGGCCTGGTCGTCGGCCAGCAGCACCCGGATCACGTCTCGACCTCCACGGGCCAACCGTAGCCCGGGCCGTCCGGCCGCGTCATCGGTCGCAGGGAGCGGCCCGTGCCTACTCC
>JBHGAT010000295.1:0-2913 GCA_041946645.1 Candidatus Velamenicoccus archaeovorus
AGCGCGATCCGAGGAACCACGGACGTGAGGTCCATCCACTCGGCCGGACCGTGGTCGTCGCCGCCGATGGGACCCAGCCCGTCCAGCGTGGGCACGCCGGCCGCCGAGGTGGTGTTGGCGTCCGACGCCCCGCCCGTGGCGGCGTCGTGGAGCTCGAACCCCAGCTCTCCGGCGACCCTGGCGGCCAGCGTCGCGAGCGCCGCCCCCCCTTCCTTCTTCTCCATCGGGCGGTGCCACTTGTTGGCGGAGACGTCCACCGTCACGTCGGGCATCGTGTGCTCCCGGGCGATCCGCTCGACCTCGGCCTCCAGGGCCCTGAGTGTCTCCTCCTCGGGGGCGCGGACGTCGACCTCCACCGAACAGCGCTCGGCCACCACGTTGGGCCTCGTGCCACCGTGCACCACGCCGGCGTTGACCGTGGCCCCCGGCCACCGGCCGTTCAGCTCGTGGAGGGCGATCACCTTGTGCGCGGCCTCCAGCACGGCGCTCCGACCCTTCTCGGGCTCGACGCCGGCGTGCGCGGCCCGCCCGACGATCCGGATCCGGTAGTCCGAGACGCCCTTGCGGGAGGACACCACGTCGCCGTTGGCCCGACCGCTCTCGAGGACGAAGGCCGCGTCGGCACGGCCCGCGGCTTCCCGGATGTGCGGACGGGAGAACGGCGAGCCGATCTCCTCGTCCGGGTTGCACACGTACGTGATCGAGCCGAACCCGTCGAACCCGGCCTCCTGCAGGACCTCGACGACGAAGAACCCCAGGAGCAGGCCGCCCTTCATGTCCGAGACGCCGGGACCGGTGACGCGGTCACCGTGGATCGTGAACGGGCGCTCCGCCGCGGCCCCGGCGTCGAAGACCGTGTCGGTGTGCCCGATCAGGAGCACATCAGGTCCGCCGGCGCCCTCGAGCCGGCCGATCACCAGATCGCCGAGCTGCGGCTCGCCGTCCGCGGGCCGGTGGGACAGCCTCCGGACCGTCCACCCGCCCCGCTGGAAGCGCTCCGAGCAGAGGTCCGCCATGCGGTTGACGCCCTCGGGCGTGTAGGAGCCGGAGTCGATGGCCACCATCTCGCGCAGCGCGTCGACGTAGTCGTCGTACCGGTACGCGGCGAGCCGGTGCAGCTCCCGAGGGTCCACGGGCGGCAAGTATAGGGCGAGGGATCGGGTGCCCGGGTAGCATCGCGCCGTGCGCCGGCGCCAGCGGGGGGACCTCAACCTGTGGTGGAGGATCGGCCTCCTGATCGTGGGGCTCGTCGGCCGGCTCCTTTTCCGTCTCCGCTACGTGGGGACCGAGCGGATCCCCCGGACCGGCCCGGCGATCGTGGCCGGGAACCACGTGAGCGCCCTCGACGGCATCGCCGTGGCCCTGGCCACCGGGGAGCGAGCCCACCGGATGACCCGGTTCCTGGCCGCGGCCGAGTTCTTCGCCAAGCCGCAGTTCGGGTGGGCCCTGCGGTCGTTCCGGCAGATCCCGCTCCATCGCGGCCGGGGCGACGAGGGTGCGCTGGACGAGGCGATCCGCACGCTGCGCTCCGGCGCGCTCGCCGGGATCTTCCCGGAGGGCCGGGTCAACCCCCATCCCGAAGAGCTCCAGCGTGGACGCTCCGGCCTGGCCAGGCTGGCCCTGCCCACGGGAGCGCCGGTGATCCCGGTGGGGATCTGGGGGACCCAGGATCGCTGGCCGCGCGAGGGGTTGCATCTCCGCCGGCCGTGGCGGCCCCGGGTGGCCGTGGTCTACGGCGAGCCGATCGTGCCGAGCGGGGACCCCAGCGACCCGACCGACGTCCAGGCCTTCACCGACCGGGTCATGGCGGCGATCGCCGTCCAGGTGCGCCTGGCCCGGATGGCCACCCGGGGCTGAGCCCGGCCGAGGTCCACGGAGCGGCGGACCGCGGTCCCCGGGCGTCCGAGGGTGGCGCCCACGCGTGCTACGGTCGGAGCGGGAGGAGGAGCGCGGTGCCGCCTGCGCCCACCACGCGGACGTCGAGCGACGGTCGGTTCCGCCTCACCCGGGACGCGCCGTACCGGTGGACCATCCCGGTCACGGGCCAGATGCGCGTCCCCGCGGTGATCTTCGCCTCCGACCAGCTGATCTCGGACATCGTGACCGACCGCGCCGTGGAGCAGCTCGCGAACGTGGCCGCCCTGCCGGGCATCGTGGCGGCCTCGTACGGGATGCCCGACATGCACCAGGGCTACGGCTTCCCCATCGGGGCGGTGGCCGCGACGGACGTGCGGAGGGGCGGGGTGGTCTCGCCGGGCGGGGTGGGGTTCGACATCTCGTGCGGCGTGCGCTTGTTGGTCTCCGATCTGGACCTCGACCAGGTCCGCCCGCGCCTCGACCGCCTGATGGACGCCCTGGACCGGAACACGCCGAAGGGCGTGGGCAGGGGGGGTGTGTGGCACCTGCGGTCCGAGGGCGAGCTGGAGCAGCTCATGGTGGAGGGTGCCCGGTACGCGGTGCGGAGCGGGTTCGGCGTCGAGCGCGACCTCGAGCGGTGCGAGGACGGCGGCGCCCTGCCGGATGCCGACCCCCACGAGGTGAGCGCGCACGCCCGCGAGCGCGGGCTCGGTCAGGTGGGGAGCCTGGGCTCGGGCAACCACTTCCTCGAGGTCCAGGTGGTGGACCGGGTCTTCGACGGAACCACCGCGCAGGGGTTCGGCCTGCGCGAGGGGCAGGTGTGCGTGATGATCCATTGCGGCTCCCGCGGCCTCGGCCACCAGGTGTGCACCGATCACGTCCGCGTGATGGAACGGGCGATGCCGGGCTACGGGATCCGCGTCCCCGATCGGCAGCTCGCCTGCGCCCCGGTCGAGGCCCCGGAGGGTCGCGCCTACCTCGGAGCGATGGCCGCGGCGACCAACTACGGGCGGGCCAACCGACAGCTCCTGTCCGAGGCCGCTCGGGACGCCTTCG
>JBHGAT010000296.1:0-2912 GCA_041946645.1 Candidatus Velamenicoccus archaeovorus
CCGTACGCCTGGTACAGCTCGAGCATCGTGAACTCCGGGTTGTGCTCGCGATCGACGCCCTCGTTGCGGAAGTTCCGGCCGATCTCGTAGACGCGCTCGAGCCCCCCGACGAGGAGCCGCTTCAGGAACAGCTCCAGCGAGATCCGCAGCTTGAGGTCCATGTCCAGGGCGTTGTGGTGGGTGGTGAAGGGCCTGGCCATGGCCCCGCCCGCGACGGCCTGCAGCACGGGGGTCTCGACCTCGACGAAGCCGCGGTCGTCGAGCTCCCGCCGGATCGTCCGCAGGACGACCGCCCTGGCCCGGGCGTAGGAGCGGGCCCGCTCGTCGGTGGCCAGGTGGAGGTAGCGGTACCGCTGCTGGAGGTCGGGGTCCTTCAACCCGTGCCACTTCTCGGGGAGCGGCCGGAGCGCCTTGGTCAGCATCCCCAGGCGGCGGGCGAAGACCGAGAGCTCGCCCTTGCGGGTGGTGCCCACGGCGCCGGTCGCCCCTACGATGTCCCCGAGGTCGACCTCCTCGAGCACCCGGAGGTCCTCCGGCCCGAGCTCGTCGCGGCTGCAGACGACCTGGAGGTCGCCCGCGCGGTCGCGCAGGACCAGGAACGCGAGCCTGCCGAACCGCCGGGCCATGACCACCCGCCCGGCCACGGTGACCACGTCGTCGGTGACCCGGTCGGGAGCGAGCGAGCCGTGGCGCTCCCGGACCTCCCGGGAGGGCGTCGGCTCGACCACGCCCAGCGCCTGCTCCAGGCTGAGGGCGAAGGCCCGCTCCCCCAGGCGTTCGCGGCTCGCCCGGCGGGCCGCCAGGACGTCCCGCTCGCGACCGGTGGCCTCGTCACCCATCCGCCGCCCCGGCGTTGCGCTCGAACACCAGCCGCAGCCCCTCCAGCGTGAGCCAGGGTTCGTGCTCCATCGCCGTCCGGCAGTGCGGGACGACCACCGGCGCCAGGCCCCCGGTGGCCACCACCTTGGCCGGACCGATCAGCTCCTCGATCCGCTGGACGATCCCGTCGACCTCGGCCGCCGCGCCGAAGATCAGCCCCGACTGCACGGCCTCGACGGTGCTCTTGCCGATCACCGAGCGGGGCGTGCGGAGCTCCACGCGCGTGAGGCGAGCGGCGGCCGCGTACAGGCTGGAGGCCGCGACCTGGAGCCCCGGCGCGATCACCCCACCGAGGTACTCCCCCCGGTCCGAGACCACGTCGAAGTTGGTGGCCGTCCCGAAGTCCACCACGATGCACGGGCCGCCGAACCGCGCGTACGCGGCCAGGGAGTTGGCGATCCGGTCGGCACCGACCTCGCGCGGGTTGTCGATCAGGATGGCCATGCCCGTGCGCACGCCCGGCTCGAGCACCACGGGCTCGAACGTCAGGTACCGAGCGACCATCTCACGAAGGGCGTCGGTCGCGGCCGGGACGACCGAGGAGATGACGATCCCGTCCAGGGTGGCGAAGGACAGGTCCTCGTGCTCGAGGAAGCCGCCGAAGAGCAGGGCGAGCTCGTCGGCGGTGCGCTCGGGGACGGTGGCCAGGCGCCACCGCGAGACCAGCTCGGCGTGGCGGAAGACGCCGAGCACGGTCTCGGTGTTCCCCACGTCGACGGCCAGCAGCACGCGTCCCTCCGATCGCCCGGGACCCCGGATCCGGGCCATCCTGCCACGCACGAGGAGCCGGCGACACCCGCGCTAGGGGACCGGCAGGGCCAGGTTGTCGATCAGCCGCACCGGGCCGAACCGCGCCGCGACCAGGGCCCGCGCGGGACCGTCGATCCGACGGACCTCCTCGAACGTCGCCTCGTCCACCACCGCGGCGTAGTCGAGCCGGGCCTGGGGGGTGGCCCCGATCTCGCGCGCCAGCACGGCGACCAGCCGAGCGGCGTCGCGCTCGCCGCCCCGGACGGCCTCGGCAGCCTCGGACAGGGCCAGGAACAGGCAGCCGGCCGCCTCGCGATCCTCCGCCGTCAGCAGGGCGTTCCGCGACGACATGGCCAGCCCGTCCGGCTCGCGGACCGTGGGGCAGGGCACGACCTCGACGTGCGGGAAGCGCTCGGCGGCCATCCGTCGGACCAGGAAGAGCTGCTGGGCGTCCTTCTCGCCGAAGTAGGCCCGGCACGCCCCGGCCAGCGAGAACAGCCGGGCCACGACGGTCAGGACCCCGCGGAAGTGCCCGGGACGGGCGGCGCCCTCGAGCCGCTCCCCGACCGCCCCGGGCTCGATCGTGGGGGGCGGGTCGCCGGGGGGATACATCTCCTCGACCGGCGGCACGAGCACCACGTCGACCCCGAGGTCCTCCGCGCGGGCCAGGTCGCCCTGCTCGTCCCGGGGGTACACGGCGAAGTCCTCGTCCGGACCGAACTGGAGCGGGTTCACGAAGATCGAGATCGCGGCCAGGTCGCACTCGCTCCGGGCCCGGCGGATCAGGGAGGCGTGGCCCTCGTGCAGCGCACCCATCGTGGGGACGAGCCCCACCACGGCCCCCCCCGCCCTGGCTCGATCCAGCCGTTCGGTGAACGCACCCGCCCGGCGGATCACGTCCATCGCTCGAGCACCGCCTCCACCTCCCGACGGCGCTCGGGGGCCAGTCGCCCGGAGCGCTCGCCCAGGTCGAGGGCCACCCGGGCCAGCGCCACGTAGGCGGGGATCGCGTGCGGCACGGCCCCCGAGAGCTCGTCCAGGTGCCGGCCGATCGTGCCGGCGTCCCCTCGCACGGCCGGCCCCGTGAGCGCCGCCGCCGGCCCGAGCGCCAGCACGTTCTCGAGCGTGGTGCGCTGGATTGGGCCCATCAGCGCCACGGGGTCCTCCAGGCCCGCGGCCCGGCCGGCCGCCTCGGCCAGGGCCGAGACCGCCACCAGGTAGTTCGAGGCGAACACGGCCGCCGCGTGGTACAGCGCCTTCGCGTCGTCCTCCAGCCGGAACGG
>JBHGAT010000297.1:0-2907 GCA_041946645.1 Candidatus Velamenicoccus archaeovorus
GCCCCGCAACTCACTCCGAGCTCTTGACCAGGCCGACCACGTTGCCCTGCGGGTCGGCGAACTGCGCGAACGTGACCATCGGCGTCTCGGTGACGGGGACGACCGTCTTCCCTCCGGCCGCCTCGATCCGGTCGAGGTACGCCTGCGGATCGCCGACCTCGACGTAGAACGTGACCTGGTTCGGCCCCTGGGCCTCGCCGATGCCGCCCTCGATGCCGTGCTCGCCCTCCGGGTGCGCCAGCGTGTAGCCGGCGCCCTCGATCGGCTCGAGCTTCCAGTCGAAGACCTCGGCGTAGAACCTCGAGACGTCCTCCGAGCCCTTGGTGCTGATCTCGAACCACGTGACGGGTGCGCCCATCTCGATGCCTCCTTCCATCGGTTTCCGTGTGCCATCCGTGCGGAACGGCCGGACTCAGTCCTCGAAGCGCGTGAGCGGCTCGCCGGTCTCGAGCAGCGTCTTGAGCCCGCTGATCACGAGCATCCAGCCGCCGGACACGCTGGCCGCCGTCTTCGGCGCGCCCTCCAGCCGGTCGTGCACGACCGTGAGCTTGGAGTAGCCGCCGTCCTGCGGCTCGATCTCCCAGGTCACCCGGCTCTCCTCCTCCGCGGCGAGGGCCTCGTCGTACAGGCTCCGCCACGTGTGGACCAGGCGGCGTGGAGGATCGGCCTCGAGCACCTCGTTGTCGGCCCAGAGCCTCGCGCGATCCGGCGACCAGCTCTTCACCCGGGACCCGACGACGGTCATCGGGGCGTCGAGCCGCGACCCGAAGAAGTACTTGGCGACCATCTCGGGGTCGGTGATGGCCTGCCAGATCCGCTCCGGGCTGGCCTTGATGAACACCTGGTAGACCTGCGTGGTCTGCACCTCCATCGCCACCGCCATCATGCCTCCTTCTCCAGCTCGTCCTTGAGCTCCACCAGCGCGGCCACCCGGGCCTCCGTGTACTTGTCGATCCACCGGTCGTGGATCAGCCGGATGGGGACCGGGTTCAGGAAGTGCAGCTTCTCCCGCCCGGACCGCCGGGTGACGACCAGTCCGGCCTCCTCCAGCACGCGCAGGTGCTTCATGACCCCGAACCGCGTCATCTCCAGCCCGGACTCGAGCTCGGTGAGCGTGCGGCCGTCGCGCTCGAACAGCCGGTCGAGCAGGTGCCGGCGGGTGGGGTCGGCGAGCGCCTTGAACACCCGGTCGTCGTCCATCGCGGGAGCGAGGATACGTGACCGTTCGGTCACATGTCAAGTGCCCGGGGGCCAGCCGCCCGTTCGGAGCCGGGCCGGACGGCCGGGGCGACCCGCCGCCGGCCGGACCCATCCTTGGCGGTGGAGGGTCCACATGCGGTTCGCGCTCCTGCTGGTCGACGCGTTCGTGGCCCTGACGGCGATCGGGGGCGGGATCACCCTCGCCGCGGGCCTCGAGGGCGACCGCTTCCCCCTCGACTGGCTCGAGCGGACGCCCTTCGACAGCTACGTGATTCCCGGCGTGATCCTGGCCGTCGCCGTGGGGGGCAGCGCCGCGGCCGCCACCGCGACCACGGTGCTGGCGCCCGCTGCGGGCGGCTGGGTGTCCGTGGCGGCCGGGTTCGTGCTGCTCGGTCAGATCGGCGGCGAGCTGGCCTTGCTCCGGCAGCCGATCAGCCGGACGGAGGTCTTGTACTTCGGGGTGAGCGCAACGATGATGACCCTGGGCCTCCTCGTCGCCGTCACATGAGTCCCGGCGGGTCGCTCGCGCCCGCCCGGCAACGAGGTCGTGACGCCCGGCCGATCACGGGGACAGCACCTGGCCGCGGCGCTCCGCTCACACGCCGGCGTCGGCCTGCGGCCGGAGCGATGAGTCCGTCCCTCCCGGGCCGTCTATCGGTCCGGCGGATCGAGCACGGAGCAGGGCCGCCCCGGTGCGGTGAGCGGCACGCCGATGCACGGAAGGAGAGCGGACCGATGAAGCTGAACGGCATCCTGATCGGGTCCGAGGACCCCACGCGGCTCGTCGAGTACTACGCCAAGCTGTTCGGCGGTCCGGGGATGGAGGAGGGCGGATACACGGGCTGGCAGCTCGGCGACGGCTGGCTGGTCGTGGCGCACCACGACCAGGTGAGCGGCAAGAGCGCGCATCCCGGACGGGTGATCTGGAACGTGGAGACGCCCGACGTGCGGGCCGAGTTCGAGCGCTTCCGGGCGGCAGGAGGGATCGTCGTGCAGGAACCGTACGACCCGGGCTCCCCCGAGGACGGTCCGGAGATGCTGATCGCCACCTTCGCCGATCCCGACGACAACTACTTCCAGCTCGTGAGCCCGATGCCCGCGTAGCCCCGAGAACGAGGAGACCGACATGCGCAAGCTGATCGTCGACGAGTTCGTGTCGCTGGACGGAGTGGTCCAGGCGCCGGGGGGCCCCGACGAGGATCCGTCGGGCGGCTTCACCCACGGCGGGTGGCACATGCCCTTCATGGACGACGAGATCGCCCAGAGGTGGGTGATGCGAGGGATCGAGGAGATGGGCGGCCTGGTCCTGGGCAGGAGGACCTACGAGATCTTCGCGGCGTACTGGCCGAACGCGCCGGAGGAGGAGCGCGTGGTGGCCGAGCCCCTGAACGCCGCACCGAAGCACGTGGCCTCCACCACCCTCACCGAGCCCCTCGACTGGCGGAACTCGAGCCTGCTGAAGGGCGACGTGGCCGACGCCGTCGCGGAGCTGAAGCGCGAGGACGGGAAGGACCTCCACGTGATCGGCAGCTCCGCGCTCGTGCATACGCTCACCGCGCGTGGGGTGGTGGACGAGTACCGGTTGATGATCGACCCGATCGTGCTGGGCGGGGGCAAGCCGTTGTTCGAGGACGACGGGCGGCGCCGGGCCCTCCGGCTGGTCGAGAGCGAGGTCACGGCCGGCGGGGCGATCCTCGCGACGTACGT
>JBHGAT010000298.1:0-2906 GCA_041946645.1 Candidatus Velamenicoccus archaeovorus
ACCCCCATCGCGATCGCGTGCGGCAACACGATGGTCCTCAAGCCCTCGGAGAAGGACCCCTCGGCATCGCTCCTGCTCGCGAGGTTGCTCCAGGAGGCAGGGCTGCCGGACGGCGTGTTCAACGTGATCCATGGGGACAAGGTCGCGGTGGACGCCCTGCTGACCCATCCCACCGTGGCCGCGGTGAGCTCCGTGGGGTCCACGCCGGTGGCCCGGTACATCTACGAGACGGCCTCCCGGCAGGGCAAGCGGGTCCAGGCCCTCGGAGGGGCCAAGAACCACATGGTCGTCCTGCCGGACTGCGACATGGAGCTGGCCGCCGACTCGGCGGTGAGCGCCGGCTACGGCTCGAGCGGGCAGCGGTGCATGGCCATCTCCGCGGTGGCCGCCGTGGGCGGCGCCGAGCGGGAGTTCCTGGAGAAGGTGGAGGAGCGGATCGCCCGGCTCACGGTCGGCCCGGGCCTCGACCCCGGGTCCGACATGGGTCCGCTGGTCACGGCCGACGCTCGGGAGCGGGTCGTCTCGCTGATCGGCGCCGGAGCGGACGAGGGCGCGAAGGTCGTGGTCGACGGCCGGGATATCAAGGTGGAGGGACACGAGAACGGGTTCTTCGTGGGCCCGACCGTGATCGACGGGGTCACGCCGGACATGACCCCGTACCGGGAGGAGATCTTCGGTCCCGTCCTGGTGGTCAGCCACCTGTCACGCCTCGACGAGGCGATCCGGCTGATCAACGCGAGCCCGTACGGCAACGGGACGGCGATCTTCACCAACGACGGCGGCGCGGCCCGCACGTTCGAGCACGAGGTGGAGGTGGGGATGGTGGGCGTCAACATCCCCATCCCGGTTCCGCTGCCCTTCTATTCGTTCGGGGGGTGGAAGGAGTCGCTGTTCGGCAGCCTCCACATGTACGGCCCGGACGGCGTGCGCTTCTTCACCCGCGGCAAGGTCGTCACCACGCGGTGGCCCGACCCGTCGGCGCGCGGCGTGGACCTGGGATTCCCCGGGGCGTCCCGAGCGACGAGCTGAACCCCGGACCGGGTCGAGATATCTTCACCTTGAGATTTGACACACCGGGGGGCCGTTGGTAGACATACCTTCCCCGAGCCGGGGGGTGGACTCGACCGAAGGGGGAGACGTTGGGTCGCGCGACGCTCGATCATCCCTACTCGGTCGTGCGCATCGCGACGGCGGGCGTCTCGGCCTACGTCTCGGGGACGCTGCCGACGGACGGATCCGGGAACGTGGTCCACGAGCGCGACGGCGCGATCGCCCAGATGTTCGCCAACCTGGCGACCCGTCTCTCCGCCGAGGGGTTCACGCTCGCCGACGTGGTCAAGACGACCGTGTACGTGACGGACATCTCGTGGCGGGACGCTCTGAACCAGGCGTACCTCGACACGTTCCCGGAGCCCCTGCCGACACGGACCATGGTGGAGGTCCGCGCGCTCCCCTACGGAGCGCCCATCGAGATCGAAGCGATCGTGCACCGGCCGGATCCGGCGTGACGATCGACCGATCGTGATCCTCGGAGGTGGACTGATGAGCGTCGGGGTCATCGGCGGGACGGCGGTCCCGCACGCACCGCAGTTCTTCACGCTGCCGCCCACGGAAGACGCCGAGCAGGTGGCGCGGATCGAGAGCCTGATGGGGCAGATCGGTGAGGGCCTGCGCGCGCTCGAACCCGACGTCGTGGTCGTCGTGGCCAACGACCACCTCGACAACTTCATGCTCCACTGTGCTCCTTCGTTCACGATGCATTGCGGCGCAGACGTTCGCGGAGGGTTCGCCGGCAGGGACTTCCACTGGCCGGTGGCCAGCGATCTGGCGATGGGGCTGGTCAGGCACCTGCAGGACGAGGGGTTCGACCCGGCCTTCACGATGACCGCGACGATCGGCTACGAGTTCGGGATCCCGCTCACGTTCTGCGGGTTCGATCCCCAGACCAAGCTCCTGCCCATCTACGTGAACACCTACGTCGCGCCGCAACCGCGCGCCGAGCGGTGCTTCGCGTTCGGTCAGGCGCTCGATCGGGGGCTCAGGGCGCAGGGGGTCCGGGCCGTCATGATCGCCAGCGGGGGACTGTCGCACTTCCCCGGGACGAAGCGCTACTCGGAGCCCGACGTGGAGACCGACCGCTGGCTGGTCGACCGCGTGGCCGCCGGGAACCTGAAGGCGGTCGTGACGATGGACGACCAGACCATGGACCGGACGGGGAACGTGGAGCTCCGCTCGTGGCAGATCCTGGCCGGCGCGCTCGGCGACGGCAAGCCCGACCACACGCTGTTCGATCCGTCGTGGCATCACAACTACGCGGTGTTCGGGTGGACGAGCGGCCGGGCGGACCGGAGCGCGCCGCTCCATTACCCCCAGACCCTGCCGGGTCGCGTCGAGCTGTCCCGCGCGCTGTACACGCTCCGGATGGAGTCGCCGGCACGCCGGGCGTTCATGGCCGATCCTGCAGCGTTCGCTTCGCGCTTCGACCTGGACGAGGACGAGCGCTCTGCGCTCGTGCGGCTGGAGGAGGAGCCGCTGAACGCCCTCGGGATCCACCCGCTGCTGACGTTCCTGGCGCGGCTCCAGGTCGATCTGGAGGGCAAGGCGGTCGACGCGGAGCCGCAGCCCCAGCCGTAGGGATGCGGCTCCTCGATCCCTCGCGGCTTCGGTGGGGGCCCTGGATCGCGGGGGCGGAGGACCCGTCGGGTCACCGGACGACCGAGCCGGCCGTCGCCCCGTACACGGGCACGGTCCTGGCGCACGTGGAGCAGGCCGACGACGCGGACGTGGATCGCGCGGTGGGTTCGGCCGCCGACGCCCAGAGCAGGGACGTCGACGCGCCGGGGCACGTCCGCGCCGACCGGCTCCGCCGGGCCGCCGACGGGCTCGCCGCCGCGGCCGAGCCCCTG
>JBHGAT010000299.1:0-2893 GCA_041946645.1 Candidatus Velamenicoccus archaeovorus
CGCGCGGGCCCGCTCGAGCCGGGCGCGGAGCTCGCGACCGAACCGATCGAGGTCGCTCGGCCAGCCCGCGGGAACGGGCTCGTCGAGACCGGCCGGGCCCTGGACGGCCGCCCACGCGCGGCTCACCACCTCGCGCCACGTGGCGACGTGCACCCCCACGGTGAGATGACCGGAGATCGTCTCCTGCGCGGCCGCCGCGTGGGGCGTCCCCTCCGGCATGTAGATCGCGTCGCCGGGGCGGACCGTGGTCCTGATCGGCGCGCGTTCGGCCTCGCCGGGAGCGGCGTGGATCTCCCAGGCCTTCTCACCGAACGCCTGGAGGACCAGGACGTCGTGGGGGTCGTCGTGCAGCGGCAGTCCCTGCGAGCCGGCCGGGGTGACGTACGCGTTCACCTGGCACCGGTGGCCGAGCTCGAGCTCGAGGGCGCGCGCGAACCGGGCCACCGGCTCGCGGTACCGGTGCAGCCCCTGGAGCACGATCGTGGCCCCGCCGGCGAACAGCTCGGCGATCCGGGCCGGATCGGCCATGCCGCCGACCGGCTTGGACCCGGTCGTGCCCGAACGTGTGTAGGCCGACTCCGGGATCTGCCGGCCCGCCTGGACCAGGCGGAACGCGGGCGTCCGGAGCGACGTGGTGGTCAGGAGCTCGTCCACGTCCTCCAGTCGGAGCAGGTCCTCGAACCCTCGGGGATCGACGCCGGGATGGACGATCGGCCTGCGGCCCCAGGTCTGCGAGAGGAACGCCGCCGGATCCCCCACGCATCGCGCCAGGGCCGAGATCGTGCCGGCCCGCTCCCGCTCGGCGACCGAGCTCACGACGTGGTGTCGGTACCGTCCGCGTCCCGCATGTCGGACGCGTCGCCGTCGCGGGTGTCGGTGTCCTGCGCGTCGCCGTCGGACGCGTCGCCGTCCTGCGTGTCGGTGGCGTCGCCGTCGCGACCGTCGGCGTCCTGCGTGTCGGCGTCCTTGGGGCGCTCCGTCTCCGAGCCACCCACCGAGGGCCCGATCGTCTGGATGTCGTCGTCCGTGAGGATCCGGGCGTCGTCGCTCGGTCCGCTCATGTCCCACCCTCCCTTCACAGCCATCACCCGATGATATGCCGACCCCGGATCGCCGGCCGAGGGCGATGTGCCCGTCAGACGGGCTCGGCCGACAGCGCGCGGGCCTGCTCGAGCGGTCGCCGCGCGCCGATCCGCTCGAAGACCTCCACCGCCGACGCGAGCCGCTCCCGGGCGTCGACCGCGCTCCCCGCTCCGAGCAGGACCCGGCCGATCAGGAGGTCCGTCCCGGCCACGTCCCAGACGGCACCCAGCCTCGCGAAGGTCTCCCGGACGCCGCCGAGGCGCTCGATGGCCCGGGGATCCCCGTCGCGGAGGGCGGGCCCGGCGGCCTCGAGCCGGTCCAGGTGGATCGGCAGCGCGACCAGGTCCCCCTCGGCCGCGTACGCTCGGGCCCGCTCGAGGAACGGACCGATCTCCCCCGCCACGTCCTTCCCGACGGCGAGCGCGTCGGTCAGCACGTCCGCCCAGACCTGATCGGTGAAGGGCCGCGCGCTCTTGGAGGGTGTCTCGTCCACCTGCCGCAGGCGATCGAGCGCCTCGGCCGTCCGCCCGCGCCCGGCCTGGATCCAGGCCAACCAGGCCGAGACGATCGTGCGGCCGTGCTCGATCCGTTCCAGCCCGCGCAGCGTGGCGATCAGCCCGTCGGCGGCGGGATCCCCCCGCGCGTCGAGCACGAAGGCGGCCGCCCCGTACCCGTGCGCCGTGAAGTACGGAGGCTCGTCCGCCCGGTCGCCCAGGATCGCCTGCACGCCCGGCAAGAGCTCGTCGAGGATCCGGTCCCAGTCGCCGAGCCAGACCGCCGCGTACGCGGCCCAGCACAGGTTGTGCAGCTGGAGCCCCTCGGCCTCCTCCGCGGTCCGCCGGATGCCCTCCTCGGCCAGCTCCGTGGCCGTCCGGTAGTGACCGACGTACCCGTTCCCCCAGGCGCCCATGGCGAAGATGTCGCCGCTCTCCCACGGATCCTCGAGCCCGTCCACGAGCCCCAGCCGCTCCTGCTCGATCTTCAGGGCGGGGCCGTACCGGCCCAGGACGATCGCCGCCGAGCTCGCACCGTCCAGGGCCGCCGAGGCCAGGTCCAGCCGCCCGAGGCGCCGGGCCATCTCGGCGGCCCGCATCCCCGCGTCGTGGGCCCGTTCGTACTCGCCCGGCCGCAGCTCGCGCCCGGTGCCGACGGAGAACGGTCCGAAGGCTCGGGCCGTGAGCAGCCGAACGAGCTCCTCGCTGTCGTGGTCGGTGTCGACGTGGGCGAACCCGAGGTCGAGGTACCGCTGGACCTCCTCCTCCGACGGCGTCTCGCGCATCGAGCCGGGCCACCGGCTCGGCGCCTCGACCGCTCGGGCGCAGGCCCGCCCGATGGCCAAGCGATCCTCCGGCGCGTGCGCGGCCCGCAGGTCCGCGGCCTCCGTGAACGACCGCCAGGCCAGGTCGCCGCGGTAGTCGTTGATCGCGACGGCGCCGATCTGCTCCAGCGCCCGCGCCCGACGGACCGGATCGCCGGCGACCGACACCGCCTTCTCCGCCAGCGCCATGGCCCGGCCCATGGCGAACCGGCGCCGCGCCTCCTCGGAAGCACGGAGGAGCGCCTCGAAGGCCCGGTCGCGCAAGCCGGCGATGGCATCCGGGGCCGTCCGGCCGTCCTGGACCGAGATGCGGTAGGCCGCGTGGTAGTGGTACGCGAGGAGGTCGACGAACTCGCTCGACCGCTCCCCGGCGGTCTCGGCGATCCACTCGGCGACGGCGGCGTGGGCCTCCGCGCGCTCGCGGCGAGGCAGGCTCTCGTAGGCCACCTCCCTCGTCAGCGTGTGCTTGAAGATGAACTCGGGCTGTCCCGC
>JBHGAT010000003.1:0-21069 GCA_041946645.1 Candidatus Velamenicoccus archaeovorus
GCCCGCATCGCCGCCTTCATCGGCACGCCCCGGCCCCACCGCACCGTGCCGGCCGCCCGTCGCTCGGGAGGATCCTCGTGACCGTTCCGACGATCGAAGCGCTCCTGCGCAGGCTGGACGACGATGGGATCGCCTACTGCCACTGGAAGAGCAACTGGGCCCTCGCCGAGACCCTGCAGGGAGGCACCGACCTGGACCTGCTGATCGAGCGCGGAGGGGCGCATCGGTTCCGCGGGATCCTCGCCGAGCTCGGGTTCGAGCCCTCGGTCGAGGTGGGCGTCCGCACGATCCCCTCGACCGAGCACCACATGGCGCTCGACCCCACGAGCGGACGGATCGTCCACGTCCATGCGTACTACCGCGTCATCACCGGAGAGAGCCTGTCGAAGAACTACCACCTGCCGGTCGAGGAGATGCTCCTGTCGAACACGCAGCGTGAGGGCGACGTCGTCGTCCCCACGCGGGGAGCCGAGCTGATCGTCTTCGTGCTCCGCATGCTGGTGAAGCACACCACGGCCATCGAGCTCGCACTGCTGCTCCGGCAGTGGTCCAACGTGCGGCGGGAGGTCGCGTGGCTGATGACGGACCCGGCCCTCGAGGAAGCCGAGAAGCTCCTGCCGACCTGGCTGCCGACGCTCGACCCGCAGCTCTTCCGGGACGGCTACGAGGCGTTGAAGCGTCCGGCCCCGCTCCGGCGGCGGGTCGGTCTCGGCTATCGGGTCCGCTCGGCGCTCCGCGCCTACCGGCGGCGGAGCGTCGTCAAGGCCCGGGTCGCGGGCGCCGCGAAGCTCGCGGGCGTGGTCTCGCACCGGGTCACCGGCGCTTCCAAGCGGCTGTCCCCGGCGGGTGGCGGCAGCGTGATCGCCTTCGTCGGCTCGGAGGCCTCCGGCAAGTCCACGATCATCGACCACGTGCACGGATGGCTGGGGGAGACCTACACCGTCCGACGGGTCCACGCGGGGAAGCCGCCCTCGACACCGCTGACCCTCCTCCCCCACACGGTGCTGCCGGCCTTCCGGGCGCTGTTCCCGGATCAGCGGCTCACGCACGTGGAGGCGCGGCGCCGGGGGACGGAGCCGGAGCGGCAGGGACCGGCCCCACTGCTCTTCGCCCTCCGCTCGGTCATGCTGGCGTACGAGCGCCGGGCCCTCCTCGTGCGGGCCTTCGCCCACGCGTCGGACGGCGAGATCGTCCTGTGCGACCGGTACCCGTCCAGCAGGAGCGGCGCCCTCGACAGCCCTCAGCTCGGCCACCTCCCGGCCCCGGACGGCTTGCGACGCATGCTCGCGGCGCTGGAGGCGCGTCTGTACGACGACATCCCGCCGCCGGATCTGGTCGTCTACCTGAGCGCGCCGCTCGAGGTGACCCTGGCCAGGAACGCCGCTCGGGGCAAGGTGGAACCCGAGCCGTACGTCCGCTACCGGCACGCCATGAGCTCGTCCCTCGAGTTCGAAGGGGTGGCCGTGCGGCGCATCTCCACCGACCGGCCGCTGGAGGAGGTCCTCAACGACGTGCGAGAGGTGATATGGGGGACGCTGTAGGGCTGCGGGGCCGGGACCGGGACCGATCCGGGAGGAGGGGGATCGCGACGGCGATGACGCTGCCGAACTTCGTGATGATCGGCGCGGCCAAGGCCGGCACGACCGCGCTCTACTGGTACCTGACCGAGCACCCGCAAGTGTTCATGAGCCCGATGAAGGAGACCAACTTCTTCGCCTACGGCCTGGACGAGCGGGGGGACCTCCTGTACGGGGACCCGGACCTCCACACCTTCCCCGTCCGGACGCTGGAGGAGTACGCGGCGCTCTTCGGGGGTGCCGGCGATGCCGTCGCGGTCGGCGAGATCTCGCCGATCTACCTCGAGTGTCCACAGGCCGCCGCCCGGATGCACGAGCTGGTGCCGCACGCCCGGATCCTGTGCATCCTCCGGCACCCCGTGGACCGCGCGTACTCCGACTACCAGATGTACCTCCGGAGCCGGGGTCGCCGGCTCGACCCCGCACGCGACCTCACCCCCGAGGCGACGTGGGCGCGACCCGACTCCCACTGGATGCAGATCGGTCGGTACCACGACGCCCTGGCCCGGTACGTCGAGCGCTTCCCCCGGGAGCGGATCCACGTCTTCCTCTTCGACGACCTCCGGCGCGACGCGCGGGGCTTCGTCCAGGACGTCTACCGGTCGCTCGGGGTGGACCCGACGTTCGTGCCGGATCTCGAGACGCCTCACAACGTGGGGGGCATGCCCAAGAACAGGCTCGTCGAGCGCCTGTTGATGAGCAAGCGGCTCAAGACCATGGTCCAACCGCTCGTCCCCAGACGGGCCGCCGACCTGGCCAGACGGATCAGGACCCGGAACCTGCGGCGGGCGCCGACGCTCCCCAGCGCGCTCAGAGCGGAGCTGACCGCGCGGTTCCGGGACGACATCGAGCGCACCGCTCAGCTGATCGGTCGCGATCTGGGGCACTGGCTCGTGCCCGAGCCGCCGGCCTCGCCGTGAGGGCCCGGCGACGCCGCCCCCACGGCCGCGACTAGGCGCGGAACCCCATGTCGGCGAGCTTCGCGTCGGTCATCTTGCTGCACGACGCTCCGGCGTTCAGGCACCGCCGGACCAGGAAGCGCAGCGCCGACAGGTCGCGCCAGGTGTTCCAGAAGTCGCCGTGCAGGCTCTGCCCAGGTCCCATGTCCGGCATGTCGGACGACAGCCTGAAGCCCTCGGCGTCGGTGACCGCGTACTCGATGTGCAGCCGCAGACGGGGGACCGCGATCCACCCCGGCGGACACTCCGGCGTCCCGAAGGTCATGTGTGACCGGTGGTCCGAGGAGTCCCGGCGCTCGCCGTCCCAGCAATCGGGGAAGTGGATGTGGGCGCTCACGTGCTCTCCCGTCCCCGTGCAGTCCGGCGGGGAGGGCGTGTACGGCTCGGTGTCGCCGCAGGCCCACGAGAGCGAGTGTTGGGATCGCGAGGGAGCGGGCGGATCGAGGGTGTCGCCCCCCGCGACGATCTTGAGGTTCCCCGGGAAGGCCCGGACGCTCATCCCCGATGCCGAACGGTAGTAGACGAGCAGCTTGTCCACCGGGACCGGATCCCCGTTCGGGTCGAGGAGGGCCGGCACCCAGTAGCCGGACGTGTCGAACGAGAGCGCGCAGGTCGTCTTGGCCTTGACCATCGTCCTGCGCGTGCTGTCGTACGCGGTGCTCTCGTTGGCGAAGAACTCGTGCAGGTGCGCCGCCCCACGCGTGCCCGGGTAGACGATGGGGTCGTCGTGCGAACGGTGCGAGAGCGTGCATCGGATGTTGAAGAAGCCTCCGCCCACGGCGTGGGCTGGTGGGGCCGGCAGGAGGGTCGCCGCGAGCGCGACGACGATGGTCGTGACCCGCTTCCGCGATCGTGCCCTCACCGACGTCCCCGCTCTTGCGTGGCACCGCTCGACCCGGGCCCACCACCGACCATGGACACGCATGCTCACGGCCGGTACGGCGGATGTCAAATGCCCGGGTGGGCAGCCGTGGGCTGCCTCCAGGGATCGCCGGTCAGCAGACCGGAACCGCTTCCTGCTTCCTCAGGAGTCGGACCGAGGGCTTGTAGACGAGGTAGTGCTTCAAGCGGGCGAGGGTCAGGTTGCGTCGATCGAACCTCCGTGACTGCGTCGCCCGGAACCGTTCCACGTCTTCCTCCAGGGACGGGCCGTACGCCCGTCGGTAGGCCGGGAAGAGCTCGTGCTCCACGTAGTCGTACAGCTCCAGATCGACCTTCTGCGAGTCGACGAGCAGCTGCCTCGTCTCCTCGTTCGTCAAGAGCTCATCTGCGATGCGACGGTCCCCCGCCACGTTGACCGGCTCGTAGGAGAGATCCAGGTCGTCCGCCACCAGTGCCTTCAGGAGGAGCAGGGATTCGTCGAAGCGCTCCGTGAGGCCGACGAAGATGTTGTTCCGCTCGATGACGCGGACGGCTTCTGAGACGTCCTCGACCCCGGCGATGCGCCTGATCTGTGGATCGCGGATGTGGTCGCTCCGGATCCAGTCGTCGAACGAGAAACCCTTGCCCGCCACCTGGACCTTGTACTGGAAGCGTGAGGCGACCGATCGGAGCGGGTCGCGCATCATCGTGAAGTACGTCGGCGTCTCCACGTCCTCGAGATCGACGTAGCCGGTGACCCGGTGGCCCGCGATGCTCCGCAACCTCGGGTACAGCCGTCGAACGTGGCGCAGCTCCGCCGGCGTGAGGGGTGGGCCCGTCCACGGCTCGATCTGGCAGTGCCGGAGCCCGTACGAGCTCCGCATGATGTGGTTGATGGTCGAACCTGCGGTCTTGGTCAGATGGATGAACGCGAGCATGCGACGACCCCGATCCCGAGCGCGGCCCGCCGGCGGATGGATGGAGCGGAACGCGGCCGGACCATCTGGTCACTCTCGTACCGTCTCGACGTAGCGTCATGCCGCGTTCGTCGTAGCTTGGATACGCACGGCGCCGGATGCGCCGGTCCCGGCCCTGGCTGCAGGTCCGTGCTCGGAGATGAGCGCCGACGCCGATCGGGTCGTCTCATGCGAAGTACGTAGGAGCGGTACAGCGCCCGTGGGCTGTCAGACCGAGCCGCGGAAGCTACACCTTGGGCATGCAGTTCCGACCGGCGCCCTGCACACCGCCGTGACCGTGTTCCCCGCAGGCGGTCGACGCCTGCGTGTGCTGATGGTTTCCCAGCCCGTGGAGTACGGCGTGGCCGTCTACGTTCGTCAGCTGACGGAGTGGGCGATCCGCGCCGGCCACGATGTGACGGTTGCCTGTCCGCGGCCCGAGCGCGGGCCGCTGGCCGGATGGGTGCAGGAGGTGGGCGCACGCCACGTCCCCCTCGACATGGCGCGGCGGCCCGCGGCTCGCGACCTCGTCGATCTGTGGTCGATCCGGCGGCTCGCCCTCGATCATGACGTCCTCCATCTCCATTCGTCGAAGGCGTCGGCGCTCGGCCGGGCCGCCGCGGTCACGCTGGGCCGACGCCGTCCCGCGGTCGTCGTGACCCCCCACTACTGGTCGTGGCTGGTGGGCGGGAACCTGGCCCCTCTGTACCGATGGATCGAACGGCGCCTGGCCCGCCGCTGCGACGCCATCGTGGCGGTCTCCGAGGGGGAAGCGGCGACCGGCCGCGCCGTCCTCGGGTCCTCGGCGCCCATCACGCTGATCCACAACGGAGTGGACCTGGATCGGTTCAGGCCCGACGGGCCGGTCGCAGATCGCCTCGCTGACACCCCCCTGATCGTCTGCGTCGGGAGGCTGTGCGAGCAGAAGGGACAGGACGTCGCCATCCGGGCCCTGGCCCAGATGCGGAACGAGGCGGCACGTCTTCGTCTCGTGGGCAGCGACGCTTCACGGGGGCAGCGGGATCGACTCGGATCGCTCGCGTCGTCGTTGGGCGTGCAGGACCGGATCGAGTGGTACGGACCGGTGGATGATGCCGCCCCACAGTTCCGCGCGGCCGATGTCGTGATCGCCCCGTCCAGGTGGGAAGGCATGTCGCTGGTCTTCCTGGAGGCGATGGCGTGCGGTGCCCCCATGGTGGTGTCCGACGTCTCCGGAAGCGAGGTGCTCGACGGTGTGGGGGTGATCGTGCCGCCGGACGATCCCGCACGCCTCGCCCGAGAGCTGGATGCGCTCGTGGCCGATGCCCCCCGACGGGCGGAACTGGGTCGGAGGGCTCGGGAACAGAGCCGTCGCTACGACCTGAGGGTCACCTTGCAGCGCAACCTGGATCTCTGGGCCGAGCTCACCGCGTCCCCCGCCCCTCTCGGCGCAGCGGCGGACACCCGGATGCCGAGCTCGGGATGAGCGTGGCTGCGCCGAGCGAGGGCGGCACCGGAACCGCGCGAGAAGGCAAGCCGCCCGTGCGGTACGTGTGCATGCCGGGGAGCCCCTACACCGGATCGACGCTCCTCGGCTACCTCCTCAACGCCCACCCGGCCTGCGCGTCGATCGGTGCGGCCGTGGGGCTCAGCAGGAAGGTGGATCTCGCCACGTACGCCTGTTCGTGCGGTGAGCGGTTCCTGGACTGTCCGTTCTGGCTCCGGGTCGAGGAGCGGACGAGGTCCCTGGGGTCCCCCGTCACCATCTTCGACAACGGCTTCTGGAACACGCACGTGAACGTCTCCAGACGGCGATGGCTGAACGGCGTGCTGATCCGCTCCCTCGGGAGCGAGCCGCTCACCGCGCTCCGCGACGCCGCCGTCTGGTGGTTCCCGCCGATCAGGCACCGGCTGCAGGAGGCCAGGAGATCGAGCTGGAGCCTGGCCCGAGCGGTCCTCGAGGTCACCGGGAAGGAGGTGTTCGTCGACACCGCGAGGGACCATCAGCGCCCGAAGTACCTGGCCGCGGACCCGCGCTTGGACGTCCGCGTCATCCACCTCGTGCGGGATCCTCGCGGCAACACGAGCAGCATCGTGGGCCACACGGGTGTCGGCGTGGCCGAGGCGGCTCGCCAGTGGCGTCACTACAACGTCGAAGCCGACCGGGTGCGGCGGTCGGCGCCCCCGGGTTCGTGGCTGCGACTCCGGTACGAGCAGCTCTGCGCGGATCCCCAGGGCACCATGGACCTGATCTGCCGGTTCGTCGGCGTGGAGCCGGTTCCGCTGCCCCGGGACCTCCAAGCCGTCGAGCACCACATCATCGGGAACTCGATGAGGCTGAGGGCGGTGGAGACGATCCGGGAGGATCGGAGCTGGCAGCAGAAGCTCTCACCTGCGGACCTCCGGGTCATCGCCGGGATCGTGGGCCCGACGAGCCGTCGGATGGGATACGACTGGCCCTAGGGTCCCCCGGGAGGCCGCGTGCGGCCGACGGGCGCCGGCCCGCGACTCAGGACCTCCAGGAGCTCAGGTCGATCTGCAGGCTCCGCTCGAGCTCCCCGAATTCGTCCTCGAAGCGACGCCCGAGCTGACGCTTCAGCTCGGCATCGAGCGGTGGGAGCGAGCGGCCCTTCGAGACGAACGTCTTGAGGGGGCTCCGAAGGGCCAGGTCGACCACGGGCTCCAGATGCCACCTCCGCAGCCGGCGCGCGGCCACCGATCCGATCCCCGCCAGTGCCGGATGATCGGGGACGCTGCTCGCATTCACCTTCCCCCTGCCGGCCGTTCCGGGGAACCGATCCACCCGGATGCCCAGGAACGCCGCGACGGCCGACCTGGCCTCCGCCACGTCGGCGAAGACGTCCTCGGACACCAACACCAGGAACCGCGAGCGGTCGAACCGCTCCAGGTACCGCTTCAGGTACCGGCTGTAGAACCCCTTCTCCAGCGCCAGCGGTCGTTCGAGGACGAAGTCCTCGAACGACCCGGTGTAGTGCCTGCGCTGCACGAAGAACCCGTACTGGGAGTACGCGCGCGCGACCGGGTGTCGCAGCATCACGATCAGCTTGCAGTCGGGCAGCGTCTCCGCGATCCGCTCCGGGCATCGCTCGCAGAGCAGGTACTGGGGGGAGATCTCGCCGATCGCCCGGTACCGCGTGGCCTCGTCCTCCGAGCAGAAGAAGCCCTCGTACCAGCCCACGCCCCGCTCGTAGTGGACGTCGAAGAACCGGATCTCCTTGCGGGCGCCGGGCATGTACACGTCCGGGTGGCTCGCCGCCAGCGTGTGCAGCCACGTCGTGCCGGCCCGCGGCGCGCCGATCCCCAGGAACGTCGGCAGGGTCACGCGGGAGCTCCCACCCGAGACGGTGCGGCAGGGACGACCTCGTCCTCGACGACCGGGGGCTCGTCCCGGCGCCAGACCATCGAAGCCGCGAGCAGGAGCGTGAAGAACAGCCAGGTCGTCTTGCGGTGGCCCCAGGTCAGCGTCGAGGAGCCGATCGTCCAGACCAGCAGGACGGTCAGCCAGAACGCTCGTTCCCACCGAGGGAGCTTGAGGGCCCGCCCCGTCACGATGCCCAGGATGATCCAGAACAGGACGAAGCCCACCAGCCCCAGCTCGACGAGGATGGCGACGAAGGTGTTGTGGGCGGCCTTCCCGAGCCCGTTGGTCTTCCCCGCCCGTTCGCTCTGGCGAGGGATGTCGTTCACCGTCGAGTACATGTTGGCCCCGTACCCGATCAATGGGTGAACGGTGAACGCGCGCACGCCCTCGGTCCACTGCGGGATCCGGCCGTTCAGGTCGCCCTGGGTTGCCTCGGTGGCCGTGGTGCCCAACCGTTGGAAGGAGCGAAGCGGCTGGACGATGGGGATGAGCAGGTAGATCGCAACGGCGACGGCCAGCAGCATGGGCAGCCGGACGGTCGGCCTGATCCGCCGGAGCGCCACCAGACCGAACGCCATCCCCGCGAGCGCCGCCACCATGGCGGTCCGGGTCCCCGAGAGCGCGATCCCGAAGAACGCCAGCGGGATGTAGCCGTGGTTGACGATCTTCGTGAAGCGGAGGAAGCGGCTCGTGGTCCGCGTGGTCGGCGTGCTCGCCAGGTACCAGGCGACGGGCACGCCCAGGGCGATGATGAACCCGAACCCATCCGGGTTGGTCTCCCCCGGGCTGAACCGATCGTAGTGCGTGTAGAAGGCATTGCCCGCGAAGAAGTTGATGATGGCCCCGCCCACCGCGACGTAGGCGCCGAGGATGTACGCCTGGAGCCCGGCGAGCACCCGTTCGCGCGTGCGATAGAGGTCCCACAGGATGAGCGCCAGGCCCATGCACTGGACCCACGTCCCAACGAAGCGGAAGCTCCGGACCGGATCCGCGCTCCAGAACACGCTCAGCGCGATCCACCCCACCAGCAGGCCGAGCGCCGCCAGGAACGGCGGCGGCTTCCGGAGGCCACCGGTCATGACCACCACGAAGAGCCAGAGCCCGGCCACCACGAGCCCGATCAGCTTGGCGATCGTTCCGATGCCGGCGACGTCGATCAGGCCCTCCCACGGGATCGTGAACACGAGGACCAGCGACAACCGGTACACCCACGCCCTCATGCCGCGCCCCCCACGAGCACGTCCAGGTACCGCTGCACCACCGTGTCCTCGACGTACGGAGCCCAGCTTTCGGGCGTGGGCCGGGGGACCTCCCCGTCCAGGGCCGAGGCGATCCCCGCGGCCAGCGCCTCGAGATCTCCGACCGGGACCAGCTTGCCGTGCTTCCCACCCTCGAGGATCTCGATCGGGCCGCTGGGGCAGTCCGTGGCCACCACGGGAACCCCGCAGTACAGCGCCTCGATCAGGACGGACGGCAGGCCTTCCCACCGAGACGACAGGACGAACACCCCGGCTCCGGCCATGTACGGATAGGGGTTCTGGACCCAGCCGGGGAGCCCCACCTCGTCATGGAGACCGAGCTCGTCGATCACGCCCTCAAGGGTGGAGCGCTCCGGCCCCTCCCCGAGGATCAGGAGTCGGACCGGGCGTCGGCGTTTGACCCGTTCGACGGCCCGGATGAGGGTGGGGAAGTCCTTCTGGGGGGTCAATCGGCCGACCGCCACCACCACCGGTGGTTCCCCCGCCCCGAACCAGGGGTGATCGAGCGGTTCGGCCGCCATCCGCCGGAACTCCGGGGTGACGATGGGGTTGTGGACGACGCGGACCCGGTCGGGGGGGAGCCCCACGGCTCGGACGAGGTCGTCGGCGGCCCCCTCGGAGACGGCCACGACGTCGTCCGCCCATGGGTAGAACCGCCGAGCCAGGCGCGGGACCATCCGCTGCCGCCGCCTCCGCGAATGCGGCGCCTCGAACGAGATGGTGTTCTGCTCGTTCACCACGAGCCTGGTGGGGACGCCCGCCAAGCGGCGGGCCCAGATCCCGACGATGTTCACGTAGTTCAGCGAGGACAGCATGGCCGTCGGCCGCTCGCGACGCAGATAGCGCACGAGACGGGGGAGGCTGGCCAGGACCCGCCCCGCCCGCAGGTCGACCACCCTCACGGCACCGTCGACCTCGGTGAGGTAGCCACCCTCGGCGCGGCTCAGCACGAGATCGACGTCGTATCCCAGTCTGGCCATGCCTCCGGCGAGCTTCAGCATCGCCCGCTCCGCCCCACCACCCCCCACGGTGGCCGTGAAGATGGCCAGACGCGGCCGGCCCCCGTTCGAGGGTGCGGACCCGTTCACGTGAGCCGCACCACCCTGCGGACCCGGTTCCACACGAAGCGGCGCTGCCTCGGTGGGAGCCCGAACGCGAGCGCCAGCACGGATGCGACCAGCGCGGTGGTCCCCGTGCCGGCCACGAGGACGAACCACGATCCCGCCTGCGCGACCGCGCCGACCGTCGCCGACACGCCGAACAGGGCGGCCGTGGCCAGCCCGGGCCGAACCAAGCCGCGGAGCTGGTCCGGCACCGGGATCCCCAGCGTCCGGCCGATCATCAGCGGGTACGCGATGCTCTGGATGGCACGACCGAGCATGAACCCGATCACCAGCCCGATGATGCCGAGGTGGAAGACGCTCAGGAAGACGCAGGCGAGACCGGCCGAAAGCACGGCCGACAGCATGCCGAGCAGGACCTTCCGGCGCAGGTTCAGGGTCAGGTCGATGATGTTCGAGTCGACCCGGATCAGGGACCACTGGAACACCATGAGCATGATCAGCAGGATCGCCACCGCGCCCGGGTAGTACCGCTCGCCGATCCACAGACCCAGGAACGACCGCTCCCACGCGAGGACCGTGGTCCCCGCTGCGACGGTGAAGAGCCACACGAGGCTCATCGTCTCGTTGCGGATCCGGACCGCCCGCCGGAGCTGCCCCGCCCCGATGAGGCCTCCGAGCCCGGGCATGACGGCGAAGATGAGCGTCGCCACCGCCACGATGATCGCCTGGGGCAGGTACTTGGCCAGCGTGTACGTGGTCACGAGCGCCGGCGAGGTCAGGACACCCAGGACGGTCACGTCGCTGGCGTTCATCACCTGCATCACGAGGTTCCAGACCAGGAACCACCAGCTCAGCCGGATGAACCCTCGCACCTCGGCGAAGCTCGGTTTGGCGATCCCGAACCAGGCCACGCGGGACCGCGTGATCTGGATGTACATGACGCCCCAGAACACGGTGCCGGCGATCTCGGCCACCCCCATGCCGACGAGGCCGAACCCGAGGTACACCGCGACGCCGAGCACCGTCTTGCTCGCCACGACGAGCATGATCGAGATGCCCAGCCGCTTGTAGCCGAGGTTCTCGCCTTGGAGGACTGCCTGGGGCAGGCACAAGAGGCCGAACACGATGGCGTCCACGACCAGCAGCCCCGCGGCGAGACGGACGGTCGTGAACGAGGCCGCGTGGACGCCCAGCCAGACGGGCGAGAACCAGGCGAGCACCCCGCCCACCAGCGCGAGGACCGGCACGAACAGCGCCCACACGGCAACGGCGTTGCCGACCTGGCGTCGCTTCCGCTCGTGGTCCGTGGACGATTGGTCGTGGGCGATCGACCACTTCAGCGCTTCGCCGGGGCGCCCGCTCGCGGGCGACGCATGCCCGATCAACCGTTGCAGGACCTGCCAGATCCCGTACGCGGCGTCGCCCAGCCTGCTGACGAGGAACGGCGTGATCAGCAACCCCACGGTGATGCGTGCCACCTGCTCCGCCGTGGACGCCGCGGCGTTCAGCGAGGCCTTCTTCGTGAGGCTCTGATCCGAGAGGACCCTGGCGGTGACGCGCTGGATCAGGCCGGGCTTGGGTCCGGCCCCGTCATGGAGCGGGGCGGCTCCCCGCGGCGCGGGTTCGGCCCCGTTGGAGCCTCCGCTCGGACCGGACGCCTCCTCCGGAGACGGCGGCACGGGCTGCTCGACGATCTCCATCCCGCCGAACCCCTAGAGCCTCGACCAGACGACGGACCTGATGGCCGAACGCACCTCGTCCTTCGACCGACCGGCGTCCACGACCACCGCGGATGAGCGCCCCCAGTCGGCGTTCCAGACCTCTTCCGCTCGCGGCCGCAAGAGCGACTCTCGCTCCTCCCCCAGCTTGCGTTGCACGGCGACCTCGGGTTCGACCCTCAGCACGATCAGGATGTCCGGGGGAGCGATCCGGTCGTAGTACCGTCGCTCCAGCCGGGCCACCGCAGCCATCCACCGGCTCCACGGCGACGGGTCGCCGACCCCCCCGGTGACGGGGCCGTCCATCAGCTGCAGCTGGGGGAGCGGGTACCGGTCGCAGACGACGATGGCCCCGTTCGATGCGGCCCGCCGGGCCCGCCGGTAGGTTCGGTACCGGTCCCGCGCGGTCAGCAGGGCCCACACGAGTCGGGCCCGCGCCGCGATGCTCAGCGAACCGCCGTTCCCCGAGGCCAGGGACGTCCGGATCTCCGAGGGTGCCGGGGCCGACGACCGACCCACCCTGGCGGCGACGCCCATCGCCGCCTTGACCGCCACCGAGGAAAGCGAGCGTCGGGGCTTGCCGAGGTGCACGACCTCGGCGGAGAGCTCCTCGCCCAGCCAGGCGGCGAGGTCTCCGACCGCGGTCGACTTGCCCGCGCCGTCGCCTCCCACGATCGCGACTAGGGCACCCCCCGCGCCGAGCCGCTTGCCGACCGGACCCCGCCGGAGCACCTTCCGCCTGAGCACGGTCCGGGCCCGGCGCCACATCCGTAGCCACGTGTCGACGGCGCGGGGACGTCGGCTGCACGGCACCAAGGCGCGCTGCAACCGCCTCGCGGTCGCGATGCGCGACCAGAGCGAACACCCCGGTCGGACCGCGTCGAGGCATCGCTCCCACAGCTCCCGAGGGATCGACGGCATCAGGCCGGCCATGGTGGACCACACCTGCTCGAGCTCGACCCGCTCGAGCAGGTACGTGAGCTCGCGACGCTCGGTGCTCGACAGCGAGCCTTGGAAGCTCAGGATCGCGTCCCACGTCCGGTGCTTGATCACCATCCGGAGCAGGAAGACGGCCAGCTCGAGCTCCGGAGCGGGGACCCGGAACGGCCCCTGCGACCCGGCCGGGACCGCTGATGCCAGGTACGGCTCCTCGATCGGCACCCGGTAGTTCTTGGTCATGTCGTCGCCGATCACGAGCTGGTAATGCGCGTGGATGTGCACCATCCGGCCCGAGCCCTCGTCGAGGGCGTAGGAGTGGAACACCCCGGGCAGCTCCTTCCACCGGGGCAGGACGGCGTCGCGGAACCCCATCCGCCGGAGCACCATCTCGAAGCGCCGCGCGTCGGCCCGGCTCACCAGCAGGTCCAGGTCGTTCTCGCCGCTCGCCGAACGGTCGAGGGCCTCGTTGCTCTTCCAGTGGCAATACCGGACGCCTTCGGCCTCCAGGGCCTCGCACAGCTCGGCCACGAGGCGGAGGACCTGCGGTGCGCCGCGATCGCCCTGAGCGACCGGGGGTACGGATGCGTCGATCGACGTATCCGCGGAAGCGACACGGTTCAGCAACGGTTCACCCTTCGTTCGGTGGTTGTGCCGGGGACGGCCTCGACCCCCCGAACCCTAGTGAGGCGGTCTGTGGTCGGCACGCGTGCAGCACCGTATGTCGGATACGTCAGCCGCATGAGGCGGGCCTTCCCTGGCGTTGGTCAGTGGGCGAGGGCGTGGATCCCGTCGAGCCTGACGTGGCCGTCACCGCCGTGACCGTCCAGGACGTCGGCCTCGTTCGCGATCGCCGCGGCCTCCAGGCGGGAGTGCACACCGAGCTTGGCCAGGATGTTCTGGATGTGGGTCCTGGCGGTCTGCGGACTGATCACCAGGGCCCGGGCGATGGCCTCGGTCCCGGCCCCCTTGACGAGCAGCCCGAGCACCTCCCGCTCGCGCCGGGTCAGCAAGGAGATCCGCCGCAGGGCCTCGCTCTGCTCCCGTCGACGCTGCAGGAGCCGCCCCAGGAGGTCCCCCAGCATCCGCTGGGGCACGAGCGTCTCCCCCAGGTGGACCGCGCGGGTGACCTCGAGCAGCTCGTCGACGGGGGAGGTCTTGCTCACGTAGCCGCGAGCGCCGGCCTCCAGGGCCTGCTCCAGCACATCGGCCTCTTCCCGGCTGCTCAGGATCACGACCTCGCACTGGGGAACCCGTTGCCGGATCAGCCGGGTGGCCCGGATCCCTTCGTTCTTGAGCCCCGCGTCGATCAGTGCCACGTCCGGCAGCATCCGTTCCGCCTCGGCGACCGCCTGTCCGCCGTCGCGGACGGATGCCACGACCTCCAGGTCGCCCTCGCTCTCCAGCACGACGCGCACGGCCTCACGGAACAGCGCCTGCTCGTCGGCCAAGAGGATACGCACCGGAGCATCCCGATCGGACATGTCCCCCTCGCTGGTGTTCGTCTGCGAGAGACGGTAGGGGCCCGGACTCCACCAGGCACGCGACCAACGTCGTATCCGCCTTACGCCGATTGCATGATGGGCCATTACGCTCCTGCCTCTACGCTGGATCGGCCGGCGTCCGTCCGAGGCGCCCCGGACCCGGGGGCGTCGGGGCCGGTCATCGTGGCTGCTCGCGAGCGGGGGAGTACTCATGGACGTGATGACCAGGCAGCGCAGCGAACCCTCCGGCAACGAGACCCTCGAGCTCCGGGAGGTGGCTGCCGCCGTTCGGGGCCGGAAGTGGCTCGTCGTGGCCGTGACGGTCCTGGTGGCCGGGCTCGCGGGGCTGTACTCCTACACGCGGGTGCCGACGTACGAATCCAAGACCGAGATGCTGGTCCGCCCGATCCTGACCAACCCGCTCGAGACCAACCCTCAGGATTCCCTCAGCCTCCAGACGGAGATGCGCCTGGTGACCTCGGCCGCGGTGGCCGACGTGGCGCGGCGGTCCCTGGGGCCCCGGTACTCCGTGACGGACCTGCTCAAGCGGGTCTCGGTGGAGAGCCCAGCGGACACGCAGATCATCGAGATCACGTTCCGCGACTCGGACCCACGATGGGCGCAGCGCGGTGCTCGCGCGTTCGCGGAAGCCTACCTGCAGTTCAAGTCGCAGCAGGCGTCGTCACAGGTCGCTCGGTACACGGCCACGCTGTCGACGCAGCTCACCAAGCTGCAGGAAGAGATCCGTCTGGTGAACCGCAAGATCCTCGCGCTCAGCGAGAAGATCAGCGCCGTCGGCCCTGGTTCGGCGGCTCCGGCAGACCTCCTGGGACAGCGAGACGCCTTCTTGCAGCGCCGGGGCACCCTCGAGACGTCCCGGCAGACGCTCGAGACCCAGCTGACCACGCTGACGACGCTCAGCAACGATCCCGGGCAGATCATCCAGCCCGCCCTGCTGCCCCGGTCGCCGAGCAGCCCCAAGCACCAGCTGGACCTGGCGCTCGGCATCCTCGTGGGGCTGGCCGCGGGCGTGGCCATCGCCTGGGCCCGGGAGCGCGTGGCGGATCGCATCCAGGGCCGGACCGCCCTGGAGCACTCGCTCGGGGCGCCCGTCCTCGGCGTGATCCCCAGATCGCCCACCGCCCGCGGGCAGGGCAGCCGGGTGGTCACCCTCGACCAGCCCCGGAGCCGGTCGGCCGAGGCCTACCGGACCCTCAGGACCAACCTCGTGGCCCTGGGCGGGAAGCGGCCACCGAAGTCGATCCTGATCACCAGCGCCTGGATGGGTGAGGGCAAGAGCACCACCGCGGCCAACCTGGCAACGGTGCTCGCCCAGATCGGCAAGGAGGTCGTGCTGATCTCGGCCGATCTCCGCTTCCCCCGGGTCCACACGTTCTTCGACATCCCCAACGATCAGGGCCTCGGCCAGGTCCTCCAGGGCGAGCTCCCGCTCGCGGAAGCCCTCTGGGACTCGCCCGTGGCCAACCTGCGGATCCTGCCGAGCGGTCCATCGTCCGAGATCGTGGAGCCCGTGGAGCTGCTCCAGTCGGACCGCATGCGTCGCGTGTTGGCGGAGTGCGGCCGGGCCGACTTCGTGCTGCTGGATGGGCCGCCCGTCTCGGGGGTGGCCGACAGCCTCGTCCTGGCGGCGATGGTGGACGGCGTGCTGTTCGTGGCCGACGCGCGGGGCGGGGAACGGGAGGCCGTCGTCCAGTCCCGGTACCAGCTCGAGCAGGTCGGAGGACACCTGCTGGGAGGCGTCCTGAACGGTCTGGTCGGCCCCAAGCGGACCAACAGCTATCTCCCCCCGGAGACCCGTCGCGGAGGGTTCCTGTCGCGCATCCTGCTCACCGAGCAGAACGGCAACGGGCGGAACGGCTCGCGCGACCGCTCCTCGCGGACGGGGGCCTCGGAGCCGGACCCGGCGCCTCGGCGCTGAGCCGGCGGGCTCGTCGCCGCGGAAGCAGCGGATCGCGAGCGGTCCTCGGGGTCGGCCCTTCGAGGGCGCCGGCCCTACGACCGGGCTCGGGCCAGGCCGTGGCGCATCGCGAAGGCGACGGCCTCGAGACGTGAATGGACCTGCAGCTTGGACAGGATGCCCTGGACGTGGGTACGCACCGTGTTCGGGGAGACGTGGAGCCGGCGAGCGATCTCGCTGCCGCCGGCGCCCTCGGACAGGAGCTGCAGGACCTCCAGCTCGCGGGGCGTGAGCTGACGGGCCAGGAGCTCGGCCTCGTCCGATCCGTCGAACATCCCGGTGACGCGCCGTCCCAGCCGCTGTGGGAACACCACCTGACCGTCCAGGACGCTCCGCAGGATGGTCCGGAACTGGCGCGCCTCCGTGCTCTTGGTGAGGAACCCGCGGAACCCCACGCGGAGGGCCTCCCGGACGAGCTTGTCGTCCTCGAACGCGGTGAGCGCGACGACCTTCGTCTCGGGGAGCTCCTCGATGATCAGCCTCCCCAAGAGGATCCCGCTCTGATCGGGCAGGCCGATGTCCACCAGAGCCAGGTCGGGACGGTGTTGGCGGGCCAACTCGAGGGCCTGGCGGGCCGTCGTCGCGACCGAGACCTTGGTCGCCCCCATCCCCAGCAGGTTCAGCCGGATGGCCTCGGCGAACAACAGATGGTCATCGGCGATCAGGACGTGCTCGATGGCCGCCTCCCTTCCACGGGGAGCCGGATGCAGAAGGTCGCCCCGAACCCCGAGGGGACGAGCTCGATGGTGCCACCATGCGCCTCGACGATGCGCCTCGCGATGAACAGACCCAGCCCGTGCCCAGCCCTGGTCCGTCGTCCCGCCCGCCCCCGACCGAACGGCTCGAACACCGCATCCCGCTCGCCGGGAGGGATGCCGGGGCCTCCGTCTCGGATGGAGACGACCGCCGCGCCCTCCCGGACGTCCACGGCCACCTCGATCGGCGCACCCGGCGGCGAGTACGCCAGGGCGTTGCGGAGCACGTTGGCGAACGCTCCCTCGAGGATCGTCGGATCGGCCCGCACCGCCACCACCGCGGCAGGTGCCATCAGCCGCACCCGCCCGATCGGGTCTCCGAGCCGGTTGTCCTCCACCGCGATGGAGGCCAGCACCCTGCGAACCAGCCGAACCAGGTCGATCGACCGGCGGTCGAGATCGCGGGAACCTACCGACCACCGCAGCAGCGGGTCGACAACCTCGAGGAGGTGCGTGAGCTCGTCGTAGATCCGGACGAGCAGGCGGTGGTCCGGCCCGCCCCCTCCCTCGATGACGGTCTCGAGCGCGGCGCGGGCCCCGACGAGCGGTTCCCGCAGCTCGTGAGCGACGGATGCCACGCCGGCCTCCAAGCGATCATCCCACGGCATGAGGCCGCACGCGGGGCAGCGCCCGCCGTCCGCGGCGTGGAAGCTGCCGCCCGACGGAACCGCCGGGGTGGGGCCGAAGCCCAGCCCGCCACCGGTGCCGGACCGTTCGATCGGTCGCAGGGGATGGGGACCCACCGGCCCGCGCAACGGCTCTCCCGCCGGGCTCAGTGCCACCTGGTGCCCCTCCCCGAAACGCAAGCGCCCCCCTGCATCGATCGGATCGCGGAAACGAGCGTGACGTACACCAGAGCGTAGTGTTGGGTACCCTGCACGTCGTCCTCCAAACGCACCGTTCGTGGGCCACTCAACCTTCCTACATCGAACGGCGTAGGAGGCAGTGTAGGACGCAGTGCGCGTCCAAAGCAAGGTAGCCTTTCGACCTAGCCCGTGTTCTTGTCGAACTTTTCCCACGACGGGCCGGGATCGCCGGGTGGGTCGCGGGACGAGAGGAGATGCGGGAGCGGAGCGCCGGAGCCTCGCGCGCGTAGGGAACCTACGCACGACTCGTCACGGAGCTTGATGGACCTGGGCTACACCAGGGCCTACACTGCACTCGCTTCCCCCCGAAAGGCCGGGATCGAGCACGCGTGGAGCAGCAGGGGACCACCCGCCTGTCGTTGGAGATCGGCCGGGCCCTCAGGAGGGCACGGTTGTCTCGTGGGCTCACGCTGCGGGAGCTCGCCAAGCGATCCGCGGGTGAGTTCAAGTCCACCTCCGTCGCCGGCTACGAGCGCGGCGAGCGCCACGTCTCGGTGGAGCGCTTCTGCCAGCTCGCCGCCTTCTACCAGGTGTCTCCGGCCCGGCTGCTGGCCCACGCCGTCAGGGAGGCCGAGGGCCTACCGCCCATCGTCGTGGACCTCACCAAGCTCGAGCACGTGCCGGGGGAGGCGAGCGAGCTGCTCGCCCAGTTCGTCGCCGACGTGACCGAGCAGCGAGGGGAGCGGCCCGCGGCCGTTCCCCTCCGACCGGGGGATCTCGAGGTGCTGGCCACGCTGAGCCGCCGCCGTCCGGGCGAGTTCCTGGAGCTGGTCCAGCGAACCCTCAAGGACGACGACGCTCAAACGCCCTTGAGGTAGGCCACGGTCTCGCCGAGACCATCCTCCAGATGGGTCCACGGCCTCCAGCCGAGGACCTCCGCGCCGAGGGCGTTGTCGAGAGCGTTCCGGCGCAGGTCGCCGGGGCGAGCCGGACCGTGGATCGGCGCGCCATCGAACCCCGTGACCTCGGCCAGGATCCGATACAGCCCGTTCACCGATGTCTCCAGACCCGTCCCCACGTTGATCAGTCGCCCGTCTCCCCGCTCGGACGCGAGGGCGAAGGCATGGACCACATCGTCCACGAACACGTAGTCCCGGGTGTCGTTCCCGTCTCCGTTGATCGTGGGTGCCTGCCCGGCCAGCATCTTCGACGCGAAGATGGCGATCACGCCGGCCTCGCCGCTGGGATCCTGCCGGGGTCCGTACACGTTCGCGAGGGCCAGGGAGGTGTGGGCGACGCCTCGGAACCGCTCGTAGAGGCCGAGGTAGTCGATGGCCACCTTCTTGCTGACCCCGTACGGGGACAGCGGACGTGAACCGGCCGCCGCCGTCTCCTTGACGGGCAGCTTCCGGGGCTCGCCGTAGAGGGTCCCGCCCGAGGCCGCGTACACGACCTTGCGGACCCCCGTCCGGACGCAGCACTCGAGGACGTTCAACAGCCCCATGATGTTGACGCTGGCGTCGTACATCGGCTCTTTCACCGACCGTGGGACCTCGGCCTGGGCGGCCAGGTGCATCACGACCTCGGGACGATGGCGCTCGAACAGCGGCAGCAGACCGTCGGCACGGACGTCCATGTTGAAGAACGTGAACGCCTTCCCGTAGCCACGAGCCTCCGAGAGGTTGGCGATCCGGCCGCTGCTCAGGTTGTCCACCGCCACGACCCGATGACCCTCGGCGAGCAGGCGGTCGCACAGGTGGGAGCCGATGAACCCGGCTCCTCCGGTGACGAGGTAGGTGGTCACGCAAGCTCCAGCGCGGGATCGGCCGCCACGTCGAACGGGGTTCGCTCGCCTCGCTCCAGCCGCGAGGCGCCGGCCGCCGCGATCATGGCCGCGTTGTCCGTGCAGAGCGCGAGCGGGGGGAACCGCACCTCGAGCCCGGCCTCGGCGCCGGCCTTCTCCATCCGCTCCCGGAGCCGGGTGTTCGCCACCACGCCACCGCCGAGCAGCACGGTGCCCACCCCTCGCTCCCTGGCCGCCGCGATCGTCTTCGTCACCTGTACCTCCACGAGCGCCTCCTGGAACGACGCCGCGACGTCCGCCGGGTCGACCTCCCGACCGGCGGCCCGCTCGCCCTTCACGTACCGCAGGACCGCCGTCTTCAGCCCGGATAGCGACGAATCGTAGTCCCCGGAGTCGATCATGGCCCGGGGGAAGTCCACCGCCTGCGGGTCCCCCGAGCGGGCCAATCGGTCCAGCGCAGGGCCGCCGGGGAACCCGATCCCCAGGAACCGGGCGATCTTGTCGAAGGCCTCGCCGGCCGCGTCGTCCACGGTCTGCCCGAGCACCTCGTACCGGTGGACCTCGGGCATCCAGACGAGCATCGTGTGGCCGCCCGAGATGACCAAGCAGACGTACGGGGGTCGGGGCGGCCCGTGCTCGAGGAAGTTGGCCCAGATGTGTCCCTCGAGGTGGTTCACGCCGACGAACGCGGCCCCCGTCGCGAGCGCCACCGCCTTGGCCGCGGCCATCCCGACCAAGAGCGCGCCGACCAGACCGGGCCCGACCGTGACGGCCACGCCGTCGAGGTCGGCGAACCGACATCCGGCCTCCTGGAGCGCCTGCTCCATCAACGGGTTGAGCGCTTCGAGGTGGGCCCGCGCCGCGACCTCGGGCACCACGCCGCCGAACCGCGCGTGCAGGTCGACCTGGCTCGCGATCAGGTTCGAGCGCAGCGTGCCGTCCTCCACCACGGCGACGGCGGTCTCGTCGCACGACGTCTCGATGCCGAGGACCCTCACGCGGGCTCGCTCACGGCCGGATCCCCTCGGGGACCTCTGCCATCAAGCCACGAAGGCGCTCCTGGTACTCGCGGCCGCGGATGCCGTCGAGCCACATGATGAGCGCGTCCTCCCCGATCTCCTGGTAGTAGTTGCGACGTACCCCGACGGGGCGGAACCCGAACCGCCCGTACAGCCGCTGCGCCCCCCAGTTGGAGACGCGGACCTCGAGGGACACCGCCTCCGCCCCCATGGCGATGGCGTTCTGGATCAGGTCGTGGAGCAACCGGGTGCCGATCTTGTGGCGGTGATGCATCGGGTCGACGGCGACGTTCGTGATGTGGGCCTCCTCGCCGTAGCCGATCAGCCCCCCGTAGCCGACGACCTCTCGGTCGATCCGTGCCACGAGGTAGCAGCGATTGGACGTCTCGGCCATCTCGGACAGGAACAGGTTGGGACTCCACGGGCGGGGGTAGACCTGGCGCTCGATGGCCATCACCCCGCGCAGATGTCGACGCTTCATCCGGGTCACCTCAAGCCGAGGCGCCGCGATGTCGCTGGTCCCAAGCGATCT
>JBHGAT010000030.1:0-11850 GCA_041946645.1 Candidatus Velamenicoccus archaeovorus
CGATGGAGCTCGGATACGACAAGCCGCTCTACATCCTGGCGTTCGACCACCGCGGCTCGTTCCAGAAGAAGTTCTTCGGCGTGACGGGCGCGCCCTCGGCCGAGGAAGCGGCGCGGATCTCCGACGCCAAGACGGTGATCTTCGAGGGGCTCCTCCACGCCCTCGACGAGGGCGTGGACCGCGAGACCGCGGGGGCGCTGGTGGACGAGCAGTTCGGCGCCGACATCGCGCGCAAGGCCAAGGCGGACGGGCTCAGCCTGGCGATGCCCGTCGAGAAGAGCGGCCAGGACGAGTTCGACTTCGAGTACGGCGACGACTTCGGCGCCCACATCGAGGAGTTCGACCCGACGTTCTCCAAGGTGCTGGTGCGGTACAACCCCGAGGGCGACGCGGGGATGAACGCGCGCCAGGCCGAGCGGTTGAAGCGGCTCTCGGACTGGTTGCACGAACGGGGCCGGACGTTCCTGTTCGAGCTGCTGGTGCCGGCCGAGCCGGCGCAGCTGGAGGCCGTGGGGGGCGACGCCGATCGGTACGACAAGGAGCTGCGACCGGGGCTCATGCAGCGGGCCATCGCGGCCCTGCAGGAGGCCGGCGTCGAGCCCGACATCTGGAAGATCGAAGGGATCGACCGGCGCGAGGACTGCGAGGCCATCGCGGCGCAGTGCCGGTCGGGACGGGGCCGGGGCAACGTCGCGTGCGTGGTGCTCGGCCGCGGGGCCGACGACGCGGCCGTCGACCACTGGCTCCGGATGGGCAGCGGCGTCCCCGGCTACATCGGGTTCGCCATCGGCCGGACGATCTGGTGGGACCCGCTGAAGGCCTACGTGGACGGCGAGGCGGGTCGCGACGAGGCCGCCAGGAGGATCGGCGCCAACTACCGTCGCTTCGTCGACGTCTACGGGCAGGGCTGACCCGGCCGTGCGGGCCGGCCGGTTCGCGGACGGTCCTTGGAGGGGTCGGGCCCCCGGCTAGACTCGTGCCGTCATGCCGGCGTCGATCGTGCTCGGGACCCAGTGGGGAGACGAGGGCAAGGGCAAGGCCGTCGACGCGCTGGCGTCGGACATGGACATGGTGGTCCGGTACCAAGGGGGGAACAACGCCGGCCACACCGTGATCGCCGAGGGGCACCTGCTGAAGCTCCACCTGATCCCTTCGGGGATCCTGTACCCGCACATCACATCGGTGATCGCCGACGGCGTGGTGGTCGATCCGCGGGTGCTCCTGCAAGAGATGGATACGCTGGTCGGGGCCGGGATCGACGTGTCGCGCCTGGTGGTCTCGGGCAACGCCCACATGATCATGCCGTACCACCTCGAGCTCGAGAAGGTCACCGAGCGGTTCCTGGGCAAGCACGCGCTCGGCACGACCAAGCGCGGGATCGGTCCGGCCTACGGGGACAAGGCCGCTCGGATCGGCCTGCGGATCCAGGACCTGTTCGACCCGAAGATCTTCCGGGAGAAGCTCGACGTGGTGCTCCGCGAGAAGAACCTCGTGCTCACCAAGGTCTACAACCGGCTCCCGCTCGAGGCCGACCGCATCGTGGACGAGTACCTCGTGCTCGGCGAGCGGCTCCGGCCGCATGTGGCGGAGACCTCGGCGCTGATCCACGCGGCCCTGCGGCGCGGCGAGCACGTCCTGTTCGAGGGGGCCCAGGGCACGATGCTGGACCTCGACCACGGGACGTACCCGTTCGTGACGTCGTCGAACCCGGTGGCCGGCTACGCGTTGGCCTCCGCGGGGATCGGTCCCACGCAGGTGGACCGGGTGATCGGCATCGCCAAGGCGTACGTGACCCGCGTGGGAGCGGGGCCGTTCCCCACCGAGGAGACCGGGACGGACGGCGAGCGCCTCGGTGAGGTGGGGCAGGAGTTCGGCGTCACCACCGGACGGAAGCGACGGTGCGGCTGGTACGACGCCGTGATCGTCCGGTACGCGGCGAGGTTGAACGGGCTGACCGAGCTGTTCCTGACCAAGCTCGACGTGCTCTCCGGGTTCCCCTCGATCAAGGTGTGCACGGCCTACCGGGCCGACGGCGACCGTTACGAGGACGTGCCCCCTCACCAGTCGCTCTTCCACCGCGCCGAGCCCGTGTACGAGGAGCTCGAGGGGTGGGGCGACCCGATCGGCGACGTCCGCACCTTCGACGACCTCCCGAAGGCCGCCCGGGCCTACGTGGAGCGGATCCAGGAGCTGGCCGGTGTGCGCGTCGCCACGGTCTCGGTGGGACCGGGCCGCGAGCAGAGCCTGCCGGTCGGATGAAGGTCCTCGTCGTCGGCGGGGGCGGCCGCGAGCACGCGCTCGCGTGGCGCCTGGCCCGGGACGCCACGGTGGACCGGGTCGTGGCGGCGCCGGGCAACGCCGGCATCGCGCGGGAGGCGACGTGCCTGCCGGTGGCCGCGGACGACGTCCGGGGCATCGTGCGGCTCGTCGAGCGCGAGTCGATCGACCTCACCGTGGTCGGTCCCGAAGGGCCGCTCGTGGCCGGGCTGGTGGACGAGCTCGAGGCGGCCGGCCACCGGGTGTTCGGGCCCACCCGGCAAGGTGCCCGCATCGAGGGTTCGAAGGCCTGGACCAAGGAGCTGTGCGCGCGGTACGGCATCCCGGCCGCCCGATCGCAGGCGTTCACGGACCTGGGGGAGGCGATGGCCTCCCTGGACGCGCTCGAGCCGCCCTACGTGGTGAAGGCGGACGGGCTGGCCGCCGGCAAGGGGGTGGTGATCGCGGAACGCAGGGACGAGGCCGTCGCTGCGCTCCGAGCCGCCCTGGTGGACCGCGTGTTCGGCGAGGCCGGCGCCACCGTGCTCCTCGAGGAGCACCTGGAAGGCCCCGAGGTCTCGGCGTTCGCGCTCACCGACGGCCGGACGGTGCTGCCGCTCGCCATGGCGCAGGACTTCAAGCGGGTGGGTGACGGCGACACCGGCCCCAACACCGGCGGGATGGGCGCCTACTCGCCGGTGCCGTTCGTGGACGGGGCCGATGCGGACCGGATCCGGGACGAGATCCTGGTGCGCGCCGTGCGCGCGATGGCCTCGGAGGGCGTCCGGTACCGCGGCGTGCTGTACGCGGGGCTGATGCTCACGGCCGAGGGACCCAAGCTGCTCGAGTTCAACGCGCGGTTCGGCGACCCCGAGACCCAGGCGGTGATCCCGCGCCTGCGCTCGGACCTGGGCGAGCTGCTGCTCGCGTGCGTCGACGGCACCCTGGGCGACCGCCGCGTGGCCTGGTCGCCCGAGGCTTGCGTGACCGTGGTGCTGACGTCCGGGGGCTATCCGGGCGAGTACCGGACCGGGGTCCCCGTCGACGGGCTCGACGACGGATCGGACCGGGACGGCGTCGCGGTGTTCCACGCCGGCACCACGGAGCGAGGGGGTAGAGTGGTCACCTCGGGCGGGCGGGTCCTGGCGGTGAGCGCGCTCGGCCGCGATCTGGCCGAGGCCCGGGCTCGGGCGTACGAACGGTGCCGAGGGATCTCGTTCGAGGGGATGCGGTACCGCGGAGACATCGCGCAGCGGGTGGCCGAGGAGGGTCGATGAGCCAGGTGGCGCCGGTCGTCGGAGTGCTCGTGGGATCGCCGGCCGAGCTGGCCGTGATGCAGCAGGCCACCGCGATCCTGGAGAAGCTCGAGATCCCGCACGAGATCCGGGAGATGTCGGTGGCCCGCAGCCCCGACCTGGTCGACGAGTACGCGCGGACGACGTTCGAGCGCGGTCTCAAGGTCATCATCTGCACCACCGGGATCTCCGGTCACCTCGCCGCAGGGGTCGCCTCCCGCACCGTGCTGCCCGTGATCGGCGTGCCGATCGCGTCGCCGCCCGAGATGACCGGGTCGGAGGCGCTCGTCGTGACCGTGCAGCAGCCGATGGGCGTGCCGGTCGGCTCCGTGGGGGTCGACGCGGCCGTGAACGCCGCCGTGCTGGCCGCGGAGATCGTCGGCGTGGGCGATCCCGAGGTGCAGAAGCGCCTGTGGAAGTTCAAGGACGACCTGGCGGAGGGGCTCCGGCTGTGAGCCCCCCCGCGTCGCGGGTCGGTGACCGCGCGTGATCCCCCGGTACACCTTGCCCGAGATGGCGGACATCTGGTCCGATCGGACCCGGCTCGGCCACTGGCTCGAGATCGAGATCCTGGCGGTGGAGGCTTGGGCCCGCCTCGGCAGGATCCCTCCGGCGGACGCCGCCGCGGTGCGCGAACGGGCGTCGTTCACGGTGGAGCGGGTCCTCGAGCTCGAGCGGGTCACCAAGCACGACGTCGCCGCGTTCGTGCAGTGCGTGGCCGAGTCGGTCGGTCCGGAGGGGCGCTGGGTCCACTTCGGGCTGACGTCGTCGGACGTGCTGGACACGGGGTTCGCCCTCCAGCTCCGTGACGCGGCCGAGCTGCTCCTGCGGCGGCTCGAGACGCTGCTCGGCGTGGTCAAGCGGCTGGCGCTCGAGCACCGGGGCACCGTCATGGTGGGGCGGACGCACGGGGTCCACGCCGAGCCGACCAGCTTCGGCCACAAGGCGGCCAACTGGGCCTTCCAGCTCGACCGGGACCGCGAGCGGCTGCGCCGGGCCCGCGAGGCCGTGTCGGTGGGCAAGATCTCCGGCGTCGTGGGCACGTACGGAGCGGTGGATCCGCGCGTCGAGGAGGAGGTCTGCGCGCGGCTGGGGCTCCGGCCGGCCGAGGCTGCGACGCAGGTCGTGGCGCGCGACCGCCACGCCGAGTTCCTGGCCGCGGTGGCGCTCCTCGCGACCACGCTCGACCTGATCGCCACCGAGATCCGTCATCTCGCCCGGACCGAGGTGCGCGAGGTCCAGGAGCCGTTCTCCGAGGGGCAGAAGGGCTCGAGCGCGATGCCCCACAAGCGCAACCCCGTCCGGTGCGAGCGCGTCACGGGGCTGGCCCGGGTGGTGCGGGGGCACCTGCAGGCCGCGCTCGAGGACGTGGTGCTGTGGCACGAGCGGGACATCTCGCACTCGTCGGCCGAGCGCGTGATCTTCCCCGACGCGACCATCGCCGTGGGCTTCCTGCTGGCCGAGCTCGCCGACGTGCTGGCCGGGCTCCGCGTCGACCCGGAGCAGATGCGGGCCAACCTGGAGGCCGGCGGCGGCCTGGCGTTCTCCCAGGCCGTGCTGCTGGCGCTGGTCGAGGCCGGTCGTCCGCGCGACGAGGCGTACGCGGCGGTCCAGCGGGCGGCCGCGGCGGCCTGGGACGAGGGGGCTTCGTTCCACGACCGCCTCGCGGAGGACCCGGTGGTCGCGGCGACCCTGGCCCCGGGCGAGCTCGACGCGCTGTTCGACCCCGCCCGGTCCCTGCGGAACCTGGACGGTGTGTTCGACCGGCTCACCAAGCTCCCCGTGCACGAGGAGGGAGGAGCGCCCACCCCATGAGCGAGCGCAAGCTGTCGGCCCAGGGCAAGGTCCGCGACGTCTACGACGCGGGGGACCACCGGCTGCTCCTGGTGGCCACCGACCGGATCTCGGCGTTCGACGTGGTCCTTCCCGATCCGGTCCCCGACAAGGGCCGGGTCCTCACCGGGCTGTCGCTGTTCTGGTTCGAGCGCACGAGGGACCTGGTCCCCAACCACGTGCTGTCCGCCGATCGCCGCGACTTCCCCGAGCCGTTCCGCAGCGAGCCGTCCCTGGCCGGCCGGGCGATGCTCGTGAAGGAGGCACAGGTGATCCCGATCGAGTGCGTGGCCCGCGGGTACCTCACGGGCTCGGGACTCAAGCAGTACCAGGCCGACGGCCACGTCTGTGGGGTGCCGTTGCCGCCCGGCCTGGGCGAGGCCTCCGAGCTGCCCGAGCCGATCTTCACGCCCACCACCAAGGCGGCCCGGGGCCACGACATGCCGCTCACGTTCGAGGAGACCGTCGACCTGATCGGCAGGGGGCTGGCCGAGCGCCTGCGCGAGCTCACGATCGCCCTGTACGAGCGCGGCGCCGAGGTCGCCGCCGAGCGCGGGATCGTCGTGGCCGACACCAAGTTCGAGTTCGGGTTCGCCGACGGCGAGCTGATCCTGATCGACGAGGTGCTCACCCCCGACTCGTCGCGGTTGTGGCCGGCCGACGGGTACGCTCCCGGGCGGTCGCAGCCGAGCTTCGACAAGCAGTTCGTCCGGGACTGGCTCGATGCGAGCGGCTGGGACCACGAGCCGCCGCCGCCCGAGCTCCCGGCCGAGGTGATCGGCCGGACGGCCCTCACCTACCGGGAGGCGTACGAGCGGATCACCGGCGAGCGGTGGGAGCACTACCGGCACCGGATGGGGATCGTGGACGAGCGGGACTGGGAGCGGTGCGCGGTCGACCTCGAGCGGCTGCGGGAGACGTACGCGTGAGGTACCGGTTCGAGGTCGTGGTGTCGCTCAAGCCTGGGCTGCTCGACCCGCAGGGCAAGGCGGTCGAGGGCGCGCTCCCGGCCCTCGGCTGGACCAACGTCTCCGATGTCCGGGTGGGCAAGCACATCGAGCTGTCGGTGGACGCCGAGGACCCCGGGACCGCTCGGGCGCAGGTCGAGGCGATGGCCCGGCGCCTGCTCTCGAACCCGGTGATCGAGGACGTCCGGATCCTCTCCGCCCAGGGGGCCGGGGCATGACCGCCCGCCCCAGGATCGGGGTGGTCACGTTCCCCGGCTCGCTCGACGATCGCGACGCGCTCCGGGCGGTCCGTTTCATGGGCGGCGAGGGGGTGCCCTTGTGGCACGCCGAACGCGATCTGGAGGGCGTCGACGCGGTGATCCTGCCGGGAGGCTTCTCGTACGGCGACTACCTGCGCACCGGCGCGATCGCGCGGTTCGCGCCGGTGATGGACGAGGTCCGGGCGTTCGCCGAGCGCGGCGGCCCGGTGCTGGGCATCTGCAACGGCTTCCAGATCCTGTGCGAGGCGGGGATGCTGCCGGGGGCCCTGATCCGCAACCGCCAGCTCCGGTTCGTGTGCCGATGGGTGGACGTCCGGGTCGAGACCTCCGGGTCGGTCCTGACCGAAGGGCTCGTGGCCGGGGACGTCCTGCGGGTCCCGGTGAAGCACGGCGAGGGGCAGTTCGTGGCGGGCGCCGAGGAGCTGGCGCGGATCGAGGCCGAGGGGCTGGCCCTGTTCCGGTACTGCGCGCCCGACGGCACGATCGACGACCGGTCCGACGTGAACGGCAGCCTGGACGCGATCGCCGGCGTGACCAACCAGCGCGGGAACGTCGTCGGGCTGATGCCGCATCCCGAGCATGCGGTCGATCCGGACCTCGGTCCCACCGGCGGGCAGCCGCTGTTCGCGTCGCTGCTGGCCGCCGCGATGGCCCGCGTGTAGGGCGGGGCGACGTGGACGAGCCGCTGCACCGGGCCCTCGGCCTCACCGACGACGAGCTCGAGGCCATCCGCCGGACCCTGGGCCGAGGTCCCAACCGGACCGAGCTCGCGATGTACGCGGCGATGTGGTCCGAGCACTGCTCGTACAAGTCCAGCAAGGTGCACCTTCGGCGCCTGCCGACGGAGGGGGCACGCGTCCTGGTGGGTCCTGGGCAGGACGCCGGCGCCGTGGACGTGGGCGATGGGCTCGCGGTGGTGTTCAAGATGGAGTCGCACTCGCACCCGAGCGCGATCGAGCCCTACCAGGGAGCCGCCACCGGCGTCGGAGGGATCGTCCGCGACATCGTGGCGATGGGCGCACGCCCCGTGGCGCTGCTCGACCCCCTGTGCTTCGGCCCGCTCACCGAGGAGCGGAACCGCTACCTGTTCTCCGGCGTGGTGGCCGGGATCGGCGGCTACGGCAACTGCATCGGGGTCCCCACGGTCGGCGGCGAGGTCACGTTCGCCGAGCCGCACTCGGCCAACCCCACCGTGAACGTGATGTGCGTGGGGGTCGCGCCGGCCGACCGGCTGGTGACCTCGGCTCGCGAGGTGCACGAGGGCTCGCTCCTGCTCCTGTACGGGGCGGCCACCGGACGCGACGGGATCGGCGGCGTGTCCGTGCTGGCGTCGCGGACCCTCGAGGAGGGGGCCGAGGAGAGCCGTCCGAGCGTGCAGATCGGCGACCCCTTCGCGGGGAAGCTCCTGATCGAGGCGTCGCTCGAGCTGGTCGAGCGGGGACTCCTCGAGGGGCTGCAGGACCTCGGGGGCGCCGGGCTCACCTGCGCGGTGAGCGAGTCGGCGGCCCGGGCTCGGCTCGGCGCGGTGCTGGACCTGGACGCGGTGCCGCTGCGGGAGCCCGGCCTGGAGGCGTTCGAGATCCTGACCAGCGAGTCGCAGGAACGGATGCTCGCGATCGTGGCGCCCGATCGGCTGGAGGCCGCCCGCGAGGTGTGTGCGCGGTGGGGGCTGGCCTCGGCGGTGGTGGGGTCGCTCCGGGCCGGCGGTGGCCTCACCGTGACGCTCGGCGGCGCGGTGGTGGCCGAGGTCCCGGCGCGGTCGCTCGCCGACGAGGGGCCCGAGTACCACCGGCCGATGGCCCCACCTGCCCACGTCGACGAGGTGCTCGAGGACGACCCGACGTTCGCCACGGTCGAGGTGGGGCCGGAGGAGGCGCTCCGGGCGGTCCTGGGCTCCCCGAACATCGCCTCCAAGCGCTGGGTGTGGGAACAGTACGACTCCCTGGTGCAGGGGGGCACGGTGCTCGGCCCCGGCGCCGACGCCGCGGCGATCCGGATCGAGGGCACGCTGAAGGCGCTCGTGCTCTCCTCGGACGGGAAGGGGCGCTACGGCTCGCTCGACCCGTACCTCGGTGCGGCGCATGCCGTGGCGGAGGCCGCGCGCAACGTCGCGACGGTCGGCGCCACGCCGATCGCCGTGACCAACTGCATGAACTTCGGCAACCCCGAACGGCCAGAGGTGATGTGGCAGTTCGCGGAAGCCGTCCAGGGGATGTCCGACGCCTGCCGGGCCCTCGAGACGCCGGTCACGGGCGGCAACGTGAGCTTCTACAACGAGTCGGGGGGCTCGGCCATCTGGCCCACGCCGGTGGTCGGGGTCCTCGGGCTGATCGAGGACTACCGCCTCCTCGTCCGGACCGGCTTCTCCGGCTCGGGTCGTCCGATCTACCTGCTCGGGGAGACCTTCCCCGAGCTCGGCGGGTCCGAGTTCGCCGAGGTGGTGCTCGGAAGGGTGGCCGGCCGGCCGCCGGCGCTCGACCTCGAGCGCGAGCGCGACCTCCAGCGGCTCCTGGCCTCCGCCGCGGCCGCCGACCTGCTGGTCTCGTCCCACGATTGCTCGGACGGCGGCTTGGTGGTGGCCCTCGTCGAGTCGGCCGTGGCCGGCGATACCGGGTTCGCCGTCACGGTGCCCGGGGATGTCCCCTGGTACGTGAGCCTGTTCGCGGAATCCGCCTCGCGGGCCGTGGTGTCCGTGCCGGCCGAACGAGCCGAGGAGCTCGAGGACCTGGCCGAACGCCAACGCGTGCCGTGCTCGCGTCTGGGCGAGACCGGTGGACCGCGCCTCGTCGTCGACGGGCTGTTCGACCTGGCGGTCGACGAGGTCCGGGAGATCCACGAGGCAGCCATCCCGGCGTTGCTCGTGGGCTGACCGCGGTCGCCTCCGCCGGCGGGGGCGGATGCTACCATCCGGCCACGTGGGTGCCGAGAGCCCGAACGAGGAATGCGGCCTGTTCGGCGTGTGGGCGCCGGGCGAGGAGGTCGCCAGGCTCATCTACTTCGGGCTCTTCGCGCAGCAACACCGCGGTCAGGAGTCGGCGGGCATGGCCGTCTCCGACGGGCAGCACCTGCTGGTCTACAAGGAGCTCGGGCTGGTCTCGCAGGTCTTCAACGAGGCCACGCTGACGACGCTCCAGGGCGACCTGGGGATCGGCCACACCCGGTACTCGACCACCGGCTCGACCACCTGGGAGAACGCCCAGCCGGCGTTCAAGACCGACGGCGAGCGCTCCCTGGCTCTCGGCCACAACGGGAACCTGGTGAACACGTCCGAGCTGGCCGAGCGCGTGGGCCGCACCCCCAGCGGGGCCACCACCGACTCGGACCTCGTGGCCACGCTGCTCTCCCGGCGGCACCGTGACGGGCTGTGGGAGGCCGCGATCGACGTGCTGCCCACGCTCGAAGGCGCGTTCTGCTTCGTGATGATGGACGAGCGGAGCGTCTACGCGGCCCGGGACCCCCACGGGCTGCGCCCCCTCTCGTTGGGGCGTCTGCCGAACGGGTTCTGCGTGGCCTCCGAGACGTGCGCCCTCGACATCGTGGGGGCGACGTACCTGCGCGACGTCGAGCCGGGCGAGCTGCTCCGGATCGACGACCGGGGGCTGCACTCGGTGCCGTTCGCGCAGCCCGCGGGCCGCTCGCTCTGCGTGTTCGAGTTCGTGTACCTGGCGCGCGCGGACTCGCGGATCGGCGGACGCACGGTCTACGAGGTGCGTCGGGAGCTGGGCCGCCGGCTGGCCGAGGAGGCCCCGGCCGATGCCGACCTGGTGATCCCGGTCCCCGACACGGGGCACTCGGCCGCGCAGGGGTACGCGGAGGTCTCGGGGATCCCCTACGGCGAGGGGCTGATGAAGAACCGCTACGTCGGCCGGACGTTCATCCAGCCATCGCAGTCGTTGCGCGAGCGCGGCGTGAAGCTCAAGCTCAACCCGATCCCCGCCGCGATCCGGGGCAAGCGGCTGGTCGTGATCGACGACTCGATCGTCCGGGGCACGACCACCCGCCAGCTGGTCCAGGCGCTCCGCGAGGCAGGTGCGGCGGAGGTCCACACGCGGATCACCTGCCCGCCGATCAAGTGGCCGTGCTTCTACGGGATCGACATGTCGACCCGGCAGGAGCTGGTCGCGGCCGACCTCGCGGTCGAGGAGATCCGGCAGTTCGTCGGCGCCGACTCCCTCGGCTACCTCTCGCTCGGGGGCATGGTCGCGGCCACCGGGTTCCCCGAGGACGCCCTCTGCCGGGCCTGCTTCGACGGCGAGTACCCGATCCCGATCCCCGAGGGCGCCGGGAAGTTCCTGCTGGAGCACCCGGCCAAGTCGTGAACGGGTCGTACCGCCGGTGAGCGAGGCGTACCGGCGCGCGGGCGTGGATCTGGCCGCCGCGGCCCGGGCGGTCGAGCGGATCCGCGAGGTGGCCGCCGGTGCCGGGCGCCCGGAGGTGCTCGAGGGGGTCGGCGGGTTCGCCGGGCTCTTCCGGATCGGTGAGGGGCGGTACCTGGCGGCCGCGACCGACGGCGTCGGAACCAAGGTCGAGGTGGCCAGGATGGCCGGCCGGCTCCACACGGTGGGGATCGACCTGGTCGCGATGTGCGCCGACGACGTCGTCTGCACGGGCGCGGAGCCGCTGTTCTTCCTCGACTACCTGGCGGTGGGCGCGGTGGTCCCTGACGAGGTCGCGTCGATCGTGGGGGGGGTCGCGGAGGGCTGTCGCCGGGCCGGCTGCGCGCTCCTCGGCGGCGAGACCGCCGAGCACCCCGGCGTGATGGCGGCGGGGACGTTCGACCTGGCCGGGTTCTGCGTGGGGGTGGTGGAGGAGCGCGAGCTGCTCGGGCCGCGCCGCGTGGGGGCGGGCGACGTCCTGATCGGGCTGCCGTCGAGCGGGCTGCACGCCAACGGGTTCAGCCTGGTCCGGGCGACGCTCCTGGCCGACGGCCCGCACGTGCTCGACGCCGTCCCCGAAGGGTTCGATCGTCCTCTGGCCGACCTGCTCCTCGAGCCGACCGCGATCTACGCGCCGGTGGTCCGGACCCTCGCGGCCGAGGGGCGGCTGCACGCGGCCGCCCACGTCACCGGCGGTGGGTTGCCCGAGAACCTGCCACGGGCCCTGCCGGAGGGGCTCGCGGCCGAGATCGACCCGTCGTCATGGACCGTGCCCCCCGTGTTCGAGCTCGTCCGTCGCGCGTCCGACGCCTCGCCCGCGGACCTGTTCGCCACGTTCAACATGGGGATCGGCATGGTGCTG
>JBHGAT010000300.1:0-2888 GCA_041946645.1 Candidatus Velamenicoccus archaeovorus
TCGTCCTGGGGGGGCACACGCCGATCGGGCAGACCGAGGGCGACGTGGTGGAGCGGGCCGATCCGTTCACCACGAGCTGCAGGTCGGTGGGGGTGCGACCCGGACCCGGGTAGCGGGTGCGATCCCGCACGTCCAGGCGGAACCGGTCCGGCGCCTGGAACCACACGTCCATCGCGAGCTCCCGGACCGGGACGTCGGGCGCGAAGTGCCGCTCGGTGATGACGAACCGCGCCTGGTACGCGGACAGGCGAGCGGCCGCGGCCGCCACGTGGCGGCTGACCTCGGCGGCCGAGGCCAGCGGGGTCGGTCCGCCCCGCCGCCACGGGCCTCCCACGGCCACGCTCCCCGCCACCAGCCCGATCACCAGGGCCGCCGCCACCGGGGCCAGCCGGCGGGCCGGCGCGGGCGAGCGGAGGGGAGCGGCGGGCCCCCGGCGGCCCGTCGGGACCGGGGTCCCCTCGAGGACGGCGGCCGGTCGCACGCGCTTCACGGGGACCGGGGCCTCCCGGCGGACCGCGGCCATGATCGGCTCGACCAGGTCGGGCACGGGGGGCGCCGGCTGGATGCGCGTGCGCTCGCGCAGACGCCAGGCCGCGCGCTCGAACGCCGCGCACCGCCGGCACGTGGCGACGTGGCGGTCGAGCTCGGCCGAGACGCGCGGGGTCAGCCGCTCGCCGTCCATCCGCGCGGAGAGCGCGGCCTGGGCGCGGTCACAGTCCACCGGCGTCCTCCTCGACCTCGAGCGCGCGCATCATGGCCAGGCGGGCCCGGTGCATCCGGCTCTTGACCGTGCCCACGCGGACGTTCAGGACGTCGGCGGCCTCGCGATAGGACAGGCCGAACACCTCGATCAGCAGGAACGGCTCCCGGTGGTCCTCGGAGACCGAGGCCAGCGCGGCGTGCAGCTCGGCGCGAGCCTGGGGGTCGGGCGGGCCGAGGGGGGCGGGCGCCTGCCGGGCGTCACGCCCGGCGCGGCCGCGGATCGCGTCCATGGCGCAGTTCCGCGCGATGCGGAACAGCCAGCTGGTGAACCGGGAGTCCCCGCGGAAGCTGCGGAGGAACCGGTAGGCACGCAGGAAGGCCTCCTGGGTCACGTCCTCGGCCAGGGCCCGATCCCGGGTGAAGTGGTACGCGAAGCGCCACAGGTCGGCCTGGTACGAGCGCACGAGCTCCTCGAACGCGTCGAGGTCGCCCTCGCGGGCCCGGGCCAGCGTGCGGGGGTCGGGATCCTGCACGTACGCCCTCTCAGTCCGGCTCGGCAACCAGCGTATGCGCCGGGCACCCGTGCCGGAAGGGCTGCGGACGCCGCCCCAGCGGCAGGGGCCGGCGGCTCCCTCCTCCCGGATCGGCCCGTCCTGGTTCCGACACGTACGACCGTCACGGGGGGCGAGCGGTTCCGGGACGTCCGGAGGTCGGGCGTGCGCCCCCGGGGCCCGGTCCGTGCCGCGCTCAGCGGGCGGCGCGGGAGGAGGGATGGACCAGCCGCTCGGCGAGGATCTCGGCCCGGACGGCGGCCTCCTCGATCCGGCCCGCCGCCACCGCCCCCGTGATGGCCAGGAGCTCGGTCTCCACTCGGGGCCCGATCCGGCCCGAGCCCAGCTGGACCAGCGTGTCGAGGCGGGCGATGGCCCGGTCCAGGCGCTCAAGGGGGGTCCCCCGAGCCGGCGAGCCGCCTCCGGACGAGGGTGGCTGCTCCGTGGGCACGTCCGAGCGGACCACCAGCCGGCGGTCCCGCTTCCAGGCGCCGAACTCGATCACCCGTCCCACGGACCGAAGCGTAGAACGGGGGTCCGACATCACCTCGGAAGCTCGGCCAAGTTCCGGCCGGCCCAGCCCCTCGGGCGCCCGACCGGCCTCGGTGGGGGGTGCCGTTCGGCCCTCTCCCGCCGCCCCGGCACGACCTACGGTCCTCCCGTCATGAGCGCTCCACAGCTCACCGATTGCCCGGTGTGCGGGTGCCGCGTGGAGGTCCCGGACCCAGCGGCGCTCCTGGTCGAGTGCGGGTGCTGCGGCACCGTGTGGGTGACGGCGCCGGACCACGTCCACCTGGATCGCGTGCTGGTCGGTCCCGAAGGCTGATCCGGCCCGTCCTCGGGTGGCTGCCGTCCGGCGGCGGGTCACCCCTGTAAGGGTCGCCATCTCCCCCGGCGCCGCGTCCGGCATCGGCCGGAGCGCGCGTTCCCCGACCGCCGAGCGCGGTACCGAATTCGGCCGTCCAGGCGATTGGACCGGGCGTGCGCATCGCGTAGTCTGCGCCCTGCGCTCGCGAGGGCGTCTCTCCCCCTCCGGAACCTCCCCGCTTCCCCTTGCAGGGCAAGACTTCCCGGTGGCCTTCCCCGTGGAACCGCGAACGGAGCGTGGGATGGAGGACGTCTCGAGGATCGTGCTCGCCGTCGAGGGGGCCGACGTGGCCGAGGAGATCATGCACTTCCTGGACCGCACCGGCGATGTGCGGGTGGTCGCGGCGGCTTCCGACGAGCACCAGCTCACCGCGGCCGTGCGGCAGCTCGAGCCGGACGTGGTGGTGGCCTCGCCCGGCCTCACGCCGGGCCGGTCCGGTCGGGGCGGCACACCGGTCGTGACCGTGGATACCGTCGAGACGGTCCGGGCCCTCCGGCGCGCGCTCGAGGCCGGTGCCGGCGGCTTCTTCCTGTGGCCCGACCAGCGCGACGCGCTCCTGCAGGCCGTCACACGGGTCCGCTCCACGGACCCGCCGGCGGAGCGATCCCGGGCCCGGACGTTCGCCGTGTACGGGGCCCGGGGCGGGGTGGGTACCACGTTCGTGGCCGTGCACCTGGCGGCTGCGCTCGCGTCACGATCCTCGTGCGCGCTGGCCGATCTCGACCTCGCGTTCGCCGACGTCACGGGTGCCGTGGGCGTGGCCGCCG
>JBHGAT010000301.1:0-2873 GCA_041946645.1 Candidatus Velamenicoccus archaeovorus
GCCAGGATCCACTCCCAGTCGTTGATCCCGAACGCGGTCGTCGTGTTGGCCTGGACGTCGGGGAAGGTCCGGCCGACCTCGCCGTGCTCGCGCAGCATCGCGGCGCGCTCGTCGGGGGGGAGCAGGTACCACTCGGCGGTCCGGACGAACGGGTAGACGTTGAGGTACCGCTTCGGCGGGTCGCCCTTCACGAACGCGGGTGCGTGATCGGCCGTGAACTCCGCCGGCTTGACCACGCCCATGAACGACCAGGCCGGGTCGAGCTCGCGCCCGGCCTGCGTGCGCCGGAAGGCCACGAGAGCCTCCTGCAACTCGTCGGGCGTCGGACCGATCAGCCACAGCATCAGGTCGGCGTCGGCCCGGAACCCCACGGTCGAGTAGACCCCGCGGACCGAGACCCGACCCTCCCACGCCTTGAACAGGTTCTCGACCTCCTGGGCCGCGTCGTCCCGGTCGAGGTCGCGGAACCCCCGACCCGCCTTGAACACCGGATACACCGTGTAGACCGTCTCGCTCATCGCACCCGCTCCTGTCGGTCGCTGCCGGCCGGACGGCCGGTCAGATGCTCGAGGACCGCGTCGGCCGCGCGCTGGGCGCTCCGCACGCAGTCGGGGATCCCCACACCGTCGAACCCGGCCCCCGCCACGACGATACCGGCGGGAAGGCCTTCCCGGACCCGGGCCACCCGCTCGAGGTGCCCCACCTCGTACTGCGGCATGGCCTGCCGCCACCGCACCACCGACGCGGCCGCCGGCCGCGGGGGGAGCGCGAGGGCCGCCGCGAGGTACCGGGCGACCGCCGCCACGACGTCCTCGTCGCCGGCGTCCACGACCTCCTCGGCGCCGACCCCGCCCACGAAGCAGCGGATCACCGCTCGGCTCCCGTAGCCGGGTCGCGGCCACTTGCGGGAGAGGAACGTCGCGGCGGTGAGGGGGGCGCGCCCCGCGGGGACGACGAACCCCGTGGCGTCGGGGAGGGCCTCGGCGGACCCGTCCCCGTAGGCGAGGAGCACCACGCCCGTGGACGCGTACGGGATCCCGGCCGACTCGGCCGCGGAGGCCGGCGCCGGGTCCTCGAGCAGCTCCGAGGCCACGTAGGCCGGAACCGCCAGCACCGCCGCGTCGCTCCTGAGGTCCTCCCGCTCGGTCGTCACCACGACGCCGTCGCCGTCGAGCGCGACCCGGATGGCCCGCGTGCGCAGCCGGATCCGCTCCGGCCCCACGGCCGCCGCGAGCGCCTCGGCCAGCGCCGCCGTCCCGTCCCGAGGCTTCAGGAACATCGGTCCGGCCCCGGCCGCCGCGCCCAGCGCGGCCTTCGCGCCGCGGATCAGGCTCCCCCGGTCGCGCTCCCACCGGGCCAGCTCGGGGAACGTCGCGGCCACGCCGAGCCGGTCGACGTCGCCCGCGTGCAGCCCGCCGAGCAGCGGGGCCACCAGCACATCGGTGGCCTCGTCGCCGAGGCGGCGCCGGCACAGCGAGCCGATGGACTCGTCGCCCACGACCCGGGGGGCGCGCCGGACCAGGTCCTGGAGCGCCCGGAGCCGGCCTCCCAGCGACATCCCCTTCCAGGTGACGAGCTCCGACGGGTCGGCCGGGATCCCCATCGCCGTCCGCGGGAGCGGCTCGAGGCCGTGATCGGTCCACAGGAACGTCCCCGACGCCGCCGGCGCCTCGAGCCCATCGCCCAGGCCGAGCTCGCGGCAGAGCTCGACGGCCCAGGGCTTGCGCGCCACGAACGAGTCCGGCCCGGCCTCGAGCTCCAGATCGGCCACCCGCGCGCTGGCCAGCTTGCCGCCGGCCCGGTCCCCCGCGTCCAGCACGAGCACCTCGGGCCGGGGCCGCGTGCCCAGCAGCCGGTGGGCGGCGGTGAGACCGGTCACGCCCCCGCCGACGACCACGACCCGAGCGCTCACGCCGGGGTCACCGCCGACAGGTGCTCCCGGACCACGTCGGCCAGCACGCGGACGAACGCGGGGTCGGCGTTCGGCATCTCGGTCCGGGCGAACGCGATCCCTGCCTCCTCGGCCACCGCACGCGCCTCGACGTCGAGGTCGTAGAGGATCTCCAGGTGATCGGCGACGAACCCGGCCGAGCACACCACCACGCCGGTGCGCCCGGCCGCGGCGAGCTCGCGGATCACGTCCTCGAGCGGCGGCCCCCACCACGGGTCGGCGGTGCGGCCGGCGCTCTGCCACCCGGTGGTGAACGCCTCGAGCCCCAGCGAGCCGGCGACCAGCTCGGCCGTCTCCCGGAGGCCGCCCGCGTACCGGCAGCCGCCGGGACACGCGTCGCAGGTCCTGCAACGCTGGGTGCCGTCGGGCAGCGTGCGGACCGGCAGGCTGTGGGCCGAGAACACCACCGCCGTGCCCGCTTGCGCGGCCTCCGGGAGCCCGGCCAGCGCCTCCGAGACCCGGCGGGCCAGGAAGGCCACGAACCCGGGGTGATCGTGGAAGCTCCGCACGAACGTGAGCGCCGGGCCGCCGTCCTCGGCCACGGCCCGCTCGGCGCGCTCGACGTAGGTCTCGATCGACATCGCCGACCAGTGCGGCGCCATCACGATGCCCACGGCCCGCTCGATGCCGTCGCGTCGCATCTCGGCCACGCCCTCGGCGATGGACGGCGGCGAGTGCTTCATCCCGAGGTACGCCTTGAAGGCGCCGCTCCCCTCCGACGCGTTCAGCTCGCGCTCGATCCCCGCGGCCTGCGCTCGCGTGATCTCGAGGAGGGGGAACCGGTTCCCGATCGCCGCGTAGCGCTCGCGCAGCGCGCGCAGGTGCTCGGGCGCCGGTGCCCGGCCGCCGCGGATGTCGGTGTAGTAGCGCTCGATGTCGTCGGGGCCGGAGGCGGTCCCGTAGGCCATCACGAGGATCCCGA
>JBHGAT010000302.1:0-2844 GCA_041946645.1 Candidatus Velamenicoccus archaeovorus
CGCTTCACATCCAGGACGCATTCGGCAACGACCTCCTGAGCGATGGGCCGCATGACTTCACGTCGTGTAGCGCAGGCTTCGGAGGGTGCGTGTTCACCGGGTAGTCCCCGCTCGAGCGCCGGTGAGGGGCCGAGCTCCCGGCTCGGCCCCTCACCGCACCCTCACACGACGCCCCCCGATCGTGCCGGCCTCCGAGAGGGTCGTCTTGACCGAACGCGACCGTGCGGGGTCAAATGACCTCCTCCGCCCCGTGGGGGCGGGCTGGTGGGGGTTCGTGACGCTCGACGGAGTACCAGCGGCCTCGCCCACGATCGGCCCCGTGCCGCCCATCTTCCGTGCCCGGAGAACCCACGATCGGTCCCGTCCGTAACGTCCCAGGGAGGTTGGGATGCTTCCTGCTCGGTTCGAGTACCACCGACCCACATCGCTGGATGAGGCACTGGGTCAGTTGAGCTCGCTGGAGGAGGCCAAGGTCCTCTCGGGGGGCCAGAGCCTGATCCCACTGCTGAAGCTGCGGTTCGCCGCCCCGGCCCACCTGGTGGACGTCAACCGGATCCCCGGGCTCGACGGGATCGCCGAGGACGGCGGGATGCTTCGGCTCGGCGCGCTGGTCCGGCACAACCAGGTGGCGTCCTCCGACGTGGTCGCGACACGGTATCCGGTGCTCGCGGCGGCGGCCCCGCAGATCGCCGATCCGATCGTCCGGAACCTCGGCACGGTCGCGGGATCGCTGGCCCACGCGGATCCCGCCGGGGACTGGGGTGCCGTCATGCTCGCGGTGGGAGCCACGTTCGTGCTGCGGAGCTCGCGCGGCGAGCGCGAGGTCGCGGCCGACGACTTCTTCCAGGACATCTTCACCACCGCGCTCGAGCCCGACGAGATCCTGACCGAGGTCCGCGTCCCCGCGCCGACCGGACGCGTCGGCGGCACGTACCTGAAGCTCGAGCGCAAGGTGGGCGACTTCGGCACCGTGGGCGCCGCCGTCCACGTCCAGATGGACGACGGCACGATCGGTCGGGCCGGGATCGGCCTCACCGCCGTGGGCACGAAGAACCTGCATGCCGCCGAGGCCGAGGCCCTGCTCGCCGGGAAGGAACCGAGCGACGAGCTCTTCGCCGACGCCGCCCGCGCCGCGGCCGCCATCACCAGCCCGGTCTCGGACATCCGGGGCTCCGCCGAGTACAAGCGGCACATGGTCGAGGTCTACGTCCGCCGCGGGCTGGCCCGCGCCGTCGAGATGGCCCGGGCGGCCTGAGGAGGGGGAACGATGCAGATCACCGTCACGGTCAACGGGGTGGAGCGGTCCGCCGACGTCGAGCCGCGGCTCCTCCTCGTGCACTTCCTCCGGGAGACGCTCGGCCTCACCGGCACGCACATCGGCTGCGATACGACGAGCTGCGGCGCCTGCACCGTCCTGCTCGACGGGACCCCGGTGAAGTCCTGCACGCTCTTCGCGGTCATGGCCGACGGGCGTTCGGTCACCACCGTCGAGGGCCTGCAGTCGAACGGCGAGCTCGACCCGATCCAGGTGGCGTTCAAGGAGGAGCACGGGCTGCAGTGCGGGTTCTGCACGCCGGGGATGATGCTGACCGGCAAGGCCCTGCTCGAGTCCAACCCCGACCCCACCGAGGACGACGTCCGGTGGGCCATCTCCGGGCAGATCTGCCGGTGCACCGGCTACATGAACATCGTCAAGGCCGTCCAGCGGGCGGCGCGGATGCGTGCGGAGAAGCCGGCCGAGGCGCCGGCCGCGACGGCCTGAGGAGGACGCGAGCAGATGGCGACGGAAGCCGAAGAGATCCGCGGTCTCGGTCACAGCGTCAAGCGCAAGGAGGACGACCGGTTCATCCGGGGCAAGGGCAACTACGTCGAGGACATCAGGCTGCCCGGCATGCTCTACATGTCGATCCTGCGCAGCCCCTACGCCCACGCGACGATCAAGGGCATCGACACCTCGAAGGCAGCCGCGGCACCCGGCGTGGTGGCCGTGGTCACCGGTGAGCTGATGGCCCAGCACAACCTGGCCTGGATGCCCACCCTCTCGTACGACACCCAGGCCGTGCTCGCCACCGACAAGGTGCGGTTCCAGGGCCAGGAGGTTGCGGCGGTGATCGCCGAGGACCCGTACCAGGCCAAGGACGCGCTCGAGCTGATCGAGGTCGACTACGAGCCGCTCGAGCCGATCGTCACGCCCCAGCGCGCGCTCGAGCCCGACGCGCCCGTGATCCGGACCGACAAGGAGGGCCAGCAGGACAACCACATCTACCACTGGGAGTCCGGCGACGAGGAGGCCACCGACAGGGCGTTCGGGCAGGCCGACGTGGTGGTGAAGCTCGACACCTTCTACCCGCGCTCGCACCCCGCGCCGCTCGAGACCTGCGGCTGCGTGGCCGACGTGAACCCGGCCACCGGGCAGGCCACGATCTACATGACCTCGCAGGCCCCGCACGCGATCCGCACCGTGTTCGCGATGGTGGCCGGGCTCCCCGAGGAGAACATCCGGATCGTCTCGCCGGACATCGGCGGCGGGTTCGGCAACAAGGTCCCGGTCTACCCGGGCTACGTCGTCGCCACGGCGGCCTCGCTCTTGATCGGCCGGCCGGTGAAGTGGATGGAGGAGCGCACCGAGAACCTCGTCTCCACGGGGTTCGCCCGCGACTTCCACATGCACGGCGAGCTCGCCCTGAAGCAGGACGGCACGATGCTCGGCCTGCGCGTCTCCCTGCTCGCGGACGAAGGGGCCTTCCACGCCGACGCCCAGCCGTCGAAGTTCAAGGTGGGGCTGTTCGGCATCGTGAGCGGCTCGTACGACCTGCCGGCCGCCCACGTGAGGGCCGACGGCGC
>JBHGAT010000303.1:0-2841 GCA_041946645.1 Candidatus Velamenicoccus archaeovorus
CCGTGAAGTACATGATCATGCTGTTCGGCGACCAGGCCACGATGGTCGAGACCCGCTCGATGGACTGGATCAGGTCGATGATCCGGTTCATGGACGGCATCAACCAGGAGCTCACGGAGGCCGGCGAGATGGTGGCCGCGGAGGGCCTGGCCGACCCGACCCAGGCCACGACGGTCCGCTTCGAGAACGGGGTTCCCGTCCCCACGGACGGTCCGTTCGCCGAGGCCAAGGAGTCGCTCGCCGGGTTCTGGATCGTCGAGGCGAGCGAGCAGCGGGCCCTCGAGATCGCGTCGAAGGTGGTCGCGTTCATCGAGGGTCCCGTGGAGGTGCGTCAGGTGATGGACGCGCCCCCTGAGGAGTTCACCAGCTGAGGGAGGCATCAGCGATGCAGACGATCACCCCGTTCCTGTGGTTCGACCACGAGGCCGAGGAGGCCGCGAACCTGTACGTCGAAGTGTTCAAGGGGCGTCCCGGCGGCGCGGAGGGCACGACCGAGATCCAGGCGATCTCACGCTACGGCGAGGCGGGACCGGGCACGCCCGGCTCCGTGATGACCGTGTCGTTCGTGCTCGAGGGGCAGGAGTTCACCGCCCTGAACGGCGGCCCCGGGTTCCCGTTCACGGAGGCCGTCTCGTTCCTGGTCAGCTGCGGGTCGCAGGAGGAGGTGGACCACTTCTGGGACCGGCTCACGGCTGACGGCGGTGAGGAGAGCATGTGCGGGTGGCTCAAGGACCGGTACGGCCTGTCCTGGCAGATCGTCCCCGACGCGCTGTTCGAGCTGATCGGCGATCCCGACCCGGAGCGGGCGCGACGGGCCACGCAGGCGATGCTCCAGATGCGCAAGATCGACATCGACGGGCTCCGTCGCGCCGCCGAGGCCGCGTAGCCGTGGTCGCGGCCCGCGAGCTGCGGTTCGATGGACCTGGCCGGGGACGGCGGCCGGGGCGTGATCTTCCACGTCCCGGCCACCACCCTCGAGCTCGCCGGACCGGTGGAGACACCCTGGGGCGACCGGGGCCAGCGCTTCCGGGCCGGGACGGGCTGCCCCGCACGCCGTTCCAGGCGCCCTGAGCGCCGGGTCCGAGGCTCCGGCCGGTCAGGAGCGTTCGAGCTCGACCGCCCGGTGCACGCGCCGCCCGAGCCTCCGGTCCAGCACGAGCGCCCCCGTCGCGAGCCCCACGTACAGCACCGCGATCACCAGGCAGTTGAGCGAGACCTGCGCGTACCCGTGCGCCCCGACGTCGATGAAGGGGTACGGGTAGAAGCCGACCAGCTCGCCGCGGATCAGCGTGAAGATCGTCCAGGCGATGGGGAAGACCAGCGACCGCCACACCACGCCCGCCGAGGGCAACCCGCGCGGCCCGAAGAGCAGCCATCCGACCACCGTCACGATCGGCGAGACCGTGTGCAGGGCGTGATCGGACCACAGCGCCCAGCCGTGCTCCTGCGAGATCTCGGAGAGCATCACGTGGTACACGACGCCGGTGATCACGATGGCCACCAGGCCGGTGAGCCGCAGCACGGCGAAGCCGGTCGACGAGCGGCGCGGATCGGCCGCCAGCAGCGCGCTGGCCAGGCCGACGAGGATGTTCGACTGGATCGTGAAGAACGCGAACACGTTCAGCACGCGCTCCCAGCCCTGGTCGAAGGAGCTCTCGACGTTCCCCGGGGCCAGGGCCAGGCTCACCACGATCCCGAAGACCACGACCGCGGCCGTGGCCGCGAACCACACCCTCGCCCTGGCGTCCTCCACGATGCGCGAACGATAGCGGCTGCCCGGCTCGAGCGCCTGCGGGACGGTCGGCGCGGGTACAGGCGACCGGTCGTCGCGGTCGTGACGGCGCCGGCGGTCGGTTGTCGGGGACGCGCCGCCCGCGTAGAACCCCATCCATGGCGGGGAGCCGCGAGCGTGTCGAGGAGCTGCTCCGCGAGCTCGCGCCGCAGGTGCTCGGCACGCTGGTGCGGCGGCACGGCGGGTTCGACGACTGCGAGGACGCGGTCCAGGAGGCGCTCGTCGCGGCCGCGAGCCGGTGGCCCACGGACGGCGTACCGGAGGATCCGCGGGCCTGGCTGGCCACGGCGGCGCACCGCCGGCTGGTCGACCAGTGGCGCAGCCGGAGCGCCCGGCGCCGGCGGGAAGAGGCCGTCGCGGCCCTCGAGCCGCAGGTCCCGGCGGCGCCGGTCGAGCACGACGACACGCTCACCCTGCTGTTCCTGTGCTGCCACCCCTCCCTCTCGATCCCCTCGCAGCTCGCGCTGACGCTGCGGGCCGTGGGCGGGCTCACCACCGCCGAGATCGCGAGCGCGTTCCTGGTCCCCGAGGGCACGATGGCCCAGCGGATCAGCCGGGCCAAGCAGAGCATCAGGCGCTCGGGCATCGGGTTCGAGCTCCCGCCGCCGGGCGAGCGGGCCGAGCGGCTGAAGGTCGTCCTGCACGTGCTCTACCTGCTGTTCAACGAGGGGTACACGGCCAGCGCCGGTCCCTCGCTGCAGCGGACCGACCTCACGGCCGAGGCGATCCGCCTGACCCGGATGCTCCACGATGCGCTGCCCGGCGAGGCCGAGGTGGCCGGGCTCCTCGCGCTCATGCTGCTGACCGACGCGCGGCGGGCCGCCCGAACCGACGGCGACGGCTCACTCGTCCCCCTGGCCGAGCAGCGTCGCGAGCGCTGGGACCGCGCGCAGATCGCGGAAGGGGCCGGGCTGCTCGGCCGGACGCTCGGCTCCGGGCCGGTCGGGCCGTACCAGCTCCAGGCGGCCATCGCGGCCGTCCACGACGAGGCTCCGAGCGCCGAGGCCACCGACTGGCCGCAGATCCTCGCGCTGTACGAGGTGCTCGAG
>JBHGAT010000304.1:0-2836 GCA_041946645.1 Candidatus Velamenicoccus archaeovorus
GGCGGCGCGCGCGGCGGGGTCGGTGGCGGCGCGGGCGGCGGCGTGGGCGGCCAGGGACGTGGCCCGGACCTCGCGCATCGAGACCTCGCCGCGCCGGGCCCACGCGCGCACCGACGCGATCGCCGTCCGGGGGCGGTCGTCGTCGGGGTGGCGCTCCTCGAAGAGGGGGAGCACCCGCTCGGCGCAGTCGGCGGCCCAGAGCATCTTCGCGACGCGGTCCGGTCCGTTGTGCGTGCTCGGCGTGTCGAGCTTCATCGCGCCGATCGTAGCGCGCCCGCCCTCCGCGCTGAACGGGCCGCTCGGCCCGGCGCCGTCGGGTAGGCTCCCCGGTCGTGCCGGCCGATGGGGACGTCTTCGCGCTGCCCAAGGTGGACCTGCACGTCCACCTCGAGGGGTCGATGCGCCCCTCGACCGTGGTCGAGCTGGCGGCTACGAGCGGGGCCGACCTCCCCGAGGGCCTCCGCGACGGCCGGTACGGGTTCCGGGACTTCCGGCACTTCATCGACCAGTGGGTCGCCGGTCTCCGGTGCCTCACCACCCCCGCGGACTTCCGCCGGATCGCCTACGAGCTCTCCGAGGACGAAGCCGCCCAGGGCGTCCGGTACGCCGAGGTCTCGTTCTCGCTGCCCGAGCACGCCGCTCGGCTGGACGACTGGGACGGTCCGGTCCTGGGCGTGCTCGAGGGCTTCGCCGACGGCGAGCGGGACTTCGGGATCGTGTGCCGACCGTACGTCGACGTGGTGCGAGGCCTGCCGGTGGAGCTCTCGTGGAACGCGATGCGCACGGCCGTCCGCCACCGCGAAGGCGGCGTGATCGGCGTGGGGCTCGGCGGCGACGAGCGCCATCCACCCGAAGACTACGCACAGATCTTCGCGGAGGCCCGGTCGAACGGCCTGCACTCGCTCCCCCACGCCGGCGAGACGGCCGGGCCGGCGAGCATCCGGGGCGCGCTCGACGCGCTCGGGGCCGAGCGCCTCGGCCACGGGATCCGCTGCCTGGAGGACCCGGACCTGGCGGCCGAGCTCCGCGACCGCCGGATCGCCCTCGAGGTCTGCCCGACGTCCAACGTGATGACCCGCGTCGTGCGCTCGATCGACGAGCACCCCTTGCCGAGGCTCCTCGAGGCCGGCCTGCTCGTGACGCTGAACAGCGACGACCCCTCGATGTTCTCGTCGCCGATCGCCGGCGAGTACGAGCTGGCGCGACGGGTGTTCGGGCTCGACGACGCGAAGCTGGCCGAGATCGCCCGGAACGGCGTCCGCGCCTCGTTCGCGCCGGCGTCGCTGAAGGCGGAGCTCGAGCGCGGCATCGACGCCTGGCTGGCCGGACCGGGCGACCCCTAGACTGCCCGCGTGCAGATCTGCCCTCACTGCGGCGAGGAGAACCCCGATCGCGCGCGGTTCTGCGTGCGGTGCGGGTCGGCCCTCGCGCCGCCGCCCGGGCCGGGGGGCGAGGAGCGAAAGATCGTCACGGTCCTGTTCTGCGAGCTGCTCGGCGTTGACGCGGGGACCGACCCCGAGGACCTGCGGCGGATCCTGGCGCCGTACGTGGCCATGGTCCGGCAGCAGGTCACCAACTTCGGCGGGACCGTGGACAAGTTCATGGGGGCCACGGCGCTCTGCGTGTTCGGCGCGCCGGTGGCGCACGAGGACGATCCCGAGCGGGCCGTCCTGGTGGGGCTCAACCTGGTCGAGGCCGTGTCCGACCTGGCTGTGCGGAGCCCGGACCTGCCGGACCAGATCCGGGTGGCCGTCAACACGGGCGAGGCGGTGGTGGCGCGTCCGGGCTCGGGCCCGCAGATCGGCGAGGCGGTCACCGGCGACGTCGTGAACACCGCCTCCCGCCTGCTCCGGATCGCCGGCGCCGGCGAGACCCTGGTCGGCGAGCCCACGTACCGGGCCACCGAGCACGCGTTCGCCTACGAGGAGCGCGAAGCGGTCCGGGTCAAGGGCAAGGCCGAGCCGCTGGCCGCCTGGCGCGCGGTCGAGCCGCGCAGCCGGTTCGGCGTGGATCTCCGGCCCCGACCGGAGACCCCCTTCATCGGCCGGCGCGAGGAGCGCTCGCTGCTGGAGGGCGCGTTCCGGCGCGCGGTCACCGGGTCCTCGGTGCAGCTCGTGACGGTGACGGGCGAGCCCGGCGTGGGCAAGACCCGGCTGATCCAGGAGCTCGGCTCGTTCGTGGACGAGTACCCGGACCTGATCCGCTGGCGGCAGGGCCGGTGCCTGCCCTACGGCGAGGGCATCAGCTTCTGGGCGCTCTCCGAGATCGTGAAGGCCGAGGCGGGGATCCTCGAGTCGGACCCGCCCGACGAGGTCCGGACCAAGCTGGGGAACGCGCTCGAGCCCGTGGTGGCCGAGCCGGGGCGGCGCGACTGGCTGCGGGCCCGGCTCGGTCCGCTGGCCGGACTGCCGGGCCCGGCGACCGACGTCCCGCGGGAGGAGCTGTTCACCGCATGGCGGCGGTGGATCGAGGCCATGACGGCCCGCACGCCCACCGTCCTGGTGTTCGAGGACCTCCACTGGGCCGACGACGCGATGCTCGAGTTCATCGAGCACCTCGTCGACTGGGTGGTGGGGCTCCCCCTGCTGGTGGTCTGCGCCGCCCGCCCGGAGCTGTACGAGCGCCACCCGGACTGGGGTGGGGGTCGCCGCAACGCCGCCACGATCGCGCTCGCGCCGTTCTCGTCCGCCGAGACGGCGATGCTGGTCTCGGCGCTGCTCGGCAGCGCCGTGCTGCCGCCGCAGACGCAGGCCATGCTGCTCGAGCGCTCGGGCGGCAACCCCCTGTACGCGGAGGAGTTCGTGCGGATGCTCCGGGACCAGGGCATCGTCGATGC
>JBHGAT010000305.1:0-2817 GCA_041946645.1 Candidatus Velamenicoccus archaeovorus
CCGGGGATCGTCGCGCACGGGATGTTCACGATGGGCCACCTCGCGAGCTGCCTCACGGCCTGGCTCGGGGACGCGTCGGTCCTGCACCGGCTCCGGGCGCAGTTCCGGGCGCCGGTCTTCCTGGGCGAGACGATCGTGGCGGGAGGGCGGGTCACGTCGCTCGACCACCGGGAGCGCACCGCCACCGTGGAGCTGTGGGTGACGGTGGAGCGCGGCGGCCGCACCGAGTTCCCGATCCGTCGGGGCGAGGCCGAGCTCCGCTTCCGGTAGCGACGGCCGGGACCGAGGCGCCGGCTATTCCAGCTCGATCCGATCCTCGCGGCGAGGACGGCCCAAGCTCGCCAGGGCGTGCATCGCGTCGCCCATGCGATCGATCACGACCTGGATCTCGTTCTCCTGCCGCTTGTCCATCCGGGCCGCCATCTCGTCGACCTTGCGCTCGAGCATGTCGCCCAGGCGGGCCACCGACTCGGCCGTCGACTGCATGTCGCGATGGAGCTGGTCGGCGATGTCCTTGACCCGGAGCTCGACGATCTCCATGACCTCGGCCGGCAGGTTGGCCTGGACCTCCTTGACCGCGCGGAGGGTCTGCTTGGCGGCCTCCTGCTCCGCCGCCACCTGGACGCGGTCGGCCAGGGCCTGGTTGTCCGAGCGGATCATCTTGGCCAGCCCGGCGACCCGGGACTCGAGCGTGCGTGAGAGCCGCTCCTCGAGCTCGCGATGTCCGAGCAGCAGGTCGGCGCCCGTGCGGTCCACGGTCCTGGCCGCCGCGTCGAGCCGGTCCAGGGCCGAGTCCAGACGGCCGCCGATGGCCCGGTCTGCCGCCTCCGAGGCCTGCCGGCCCACCGTCTCGCTCAGCCGGTCGAGCCCGCCGTCGAGCGTGTCGGCCATCCGGACCATGTTCCGGTCGATCGTGGAGACGGCCTGGTCGAGCTGCTGCTTGATGGTGGCTCCGTGGGCCTCGCCCAGCCGGTCGATCGTGGCCGCCGCGTCCTGCATGTGGGCGTCGATGGCCCGGCCGGTCTCCTCGCGCAGACGGCGGGTCATCTCCTCGACCGTCCAGCGGGTGGCCGCGGTGAGCCCCTCGGACACACGCGCGAGCTGCTCGTCCAGCGTGTGGGACATCGCCTCGGAGACGTGCCCGAGCTCCCGGTCGAGGTGGCCGGCGAGCGTCTCGTCGCGCTCCGCGGCGACGCGGACCAGCTCCTCCCGGATGGCCTCGGAGTCCGAGCGGATCAGCCGCGCCAGCCCCATCACGCGTTCCTCGAACCGCTGCTCGACGGCGTGGAGGGTGCCGTCCAGGTCGCGCGTCTTGATCCCGATCCGCTCGTCGACGAGCTCGAGCTGCTCGGCGAGCTGGTGCACCTGCTCCTGGACCGCCGCGGGCGTGGTCGCGGCCTGGTCCTCGATCCGCGCGGCGAGCTGGCCCATGGCCGACACGCCCTGCTGCACGTAGGCCTGCATGGCCTCGGCGATGTGGCCGGTCTCCCGGGTGATCAGCTCGCCGTGCTCCTGGACCCGCTGCCTGACGGCCTCGACGATGGCCCGGTCGCGCTCGGCCAGGGTCTCGAACGCCCCGGCCACCTGCCGGGCCATCTGCTCCAGGCGGTCCCGGAGCTCGGCCGCCTGCTGGGCAACCGGCGAGCTCGCGGCGGCCTTCAGCGCCTCGACGCCCTCGGCCATGGCCCGCTGGGCGGCCCGGCTCTGCTCGGTGAGCAGGGACGTGGCGTCCTCCAGGCGCGAGGTCCGGACCGCCAGGTCCTGGAACCGCTCGTCGCTGTGGGCGATCAGCCCCCGGATGGCCTGGTCGCGCGAGATGGACTCGAGGATCGCGGCCTGGATCCGGTCCTTGTCGCCGCCGGCGCTCCGCCACACCTCCGCGGCGACCTCGTGCATCAGCCTGCCGGCCTCCTCGCGGATCGCCCGGATCCCCTGATCGAGCCGGTCGTTGACGACGTGCTGGTAGGCGGCCACCGCGGCCTCCACGCGCGGGTCGAGCGGAGCCTGGGGGGCGGGGCTGCGGGAGAAGAAGGTCCGGCGCCGCGCCCGCTCGTCGGCGGCGGGCGAGGTGGGGTCGTCAGCCTGTTGCATGGGCGCTCGCATTCCGGGGCCGGCGCGACGCGTCCCGAAGAGTGTAGGGGAGCCCGGGCGCACCTTCACGCAAGCCGACCAGGGAATCTGCTGGACCCGGCACCCGTCCGGGAGGTCCCACGGTCCGGTTCGAGGAGCTTTGCCGGGCCCCGCCGGGACCTCCTATACTCGATCGGTACTGCCCCCGATCACCGGCCGGGCCAGCATCTCGGAGGGGCGTAGCTCAACCTGGTAGAGCACCGGTCTCCAAAACCGGCGGTTGGGGGTTCGAGTCCCTCCGCCCCTGCAAGGAGCACGATGAACAGACAGATGAAGCGGGCGCAGCGCCGCCAGGGCGGGACGGCCGTCGACCGTGCCGCCGCAGCGCAGACCACGCGGCGAGCGGCCGCCCAGGAGAAGCGGAGGCGGACCCCTCCCCGGCAGTTCCTCAAGGAGGTCCGTCAGGAGCTGAAGAAGGTCAACTGGCCCACGCGCCAGGAGCTCGTCGCCTACACCGTCGTCGTGCTGGTGTCGGTGACCGTGCTCACGTCCTTCGTGTTCGGCCTGGACTTCGTGTTCTCCAAGTTCGTGCTCAAGGTGTTCGGCAACGGCTAGGCGCCCGGCGGCGACACGATGGACGACTCCCCCGAGGACATGATGCGTGACGACCAGACCGTGCTCGAGCCTGCCGGCGCCGGCCTCCCGGACGATCGGCGGGAGGGGGAGGCCACGCCACCTTCCGAGGCG
>JBHGAT010000306.1:0-2803 GCA_041946645.1 Candidatus Velamenicoccus archaeovorus
GTGAGGATCGGCGTGTTCAACGGCGCCGGGGTGACCGGCCTCGCCTCCGACACGGCGGCCACGCTCGAGCGCAAGTTCGGCTACGACGCGGTCCAGATCACGGACGCCCCGGGGCAGGTCGCGCAGACCGAGCTGTTCTACCGCTCCGCGGCGGACAAGATCGAGGCCCAGGAGCTGGCCCGGCTGTTCTTCAAGGGCCTCGACGTGAAGATCGCCAAGCTCGCCGCCACGGCCACCAACGTGGACCGCCCGGTCCAGGTCGCCGTCTACCTCGGCATCGACTACGCCCAGGCGCAGTAGGGCGGTTCAGCCCGCGGCCCGGTCCCGCCGGACGCGTGCCCGCTCCAGGTCCTCGAGCTGGCTGCGGACCCACCGGGCCGGCGGGTTGGACAGCACGAGCCGCGACAGGCCCCGGGCCCGCCGGGCCCGCTCGTCCTGGGGCATCTCGAGGGCCGCTCGGATGGCTTCGGCCTGCTCGTGCAGGTCGAACGGGTTCACCGCCAACGCGTACCGGCCGAGCCGCCAGTAGGCGCCCGCGTTCCGCGACAGGATCAGGACCCCCTGGCGCCGGTTGAGGAGGGGACCTTCCATCGAGACCAGGTTCATCCCATCGTAGATCGGGTTCACCATCAGGACGTCGTACAGGCCGTAGGCGGCCACCGCGCCCTCGAAGTCCTCGCGGACCTGCACCTCGATCGGCCGCCACTCCAGGTCGCCGAGCTCGCGGTTGATCCGTTCGGCCTCGGCCAGGCATTCCTCGCTATAGGCCTGGTACTCCTCGAGCTCCGCGCGGGAGGGCGAGAGCATGGCCAGGAAGCGCACGCGGCCCCGCCAGGAGGGGTTGCGGCGCAGGAAGTGCTCGTACGCCTGGAACCCCCGGACGATGTTCTTGGTCAGCTCGAGCCGGTCCACGCGCAGGATCAACCGGTTGTTGCCTCGCCACCGGTTGAGCTCGCGACGGCGCGCCCGGATCCCGGTGGTGGCCGCCAGCTCGCGCATCGGCGCCGCGTCGACGGAGATGGGGTGGGTCCGGACGGCCACCTCGCGCCCCTCGATCGTGACACGGGACCGGGCCAGGTCGGCCCGCGCCCCGGAGAGCAGGCGGATCGACATCAGGAAGTTCTCCGCCCAGGCCTGCGAGTGGAACCCCAGCACGTCGGCGCCGAGCATCCCACGGAGCAGGGTCTCTCGGAGCTTCCCCGGCAGCACGCGCAGGTACGAGGCGCCGGCGATCGCGGTGTGCGAGAAGTGCGCGATCAGCGCGTTCGGCCGCAGGTCGCGCAGGAACCGGGGGACCAGCGCCAGGTGGTAGTCCTGGATCAGGTACACCGGATCCTCGCCGAGGGCGTCCGCTTCCTCCGCCAGGGCCCGGGCGAACATCCGGTTCACGGCCACGTAGTCGTCCCAGGCCTGCTCGGTGCTCTCGTCGAACGACGGCGAGCGGACCGTGTCCCAGAGGTAGTGATGCACGAACCAGAGGAGCCCGTTCGAGATCCGGTTGTAGTAACCGTCGTAGGTCTCCGCAGGCACGTCCAGGTACCGGAGCCGGTAGGACGATCCGTAGTCGCCCATGTCGACCCGCCCCTCGGAACGGGCAACGACCCGCCGGTCCCCCTCGGACATCGCCGTGGCCACCCACAGGCCCTTGGCCTCCTGGAGCGCCCCGAGCAACGCCGTGACCAGCCCGCCCGAGCCCCGGCGGGGGGTCAGCTCGCCGTCCTCGTCGAGCTCGAACGTGACGGGGCCGCGGTTGGAGGCCACGATCAGCGGCGCATCGAACGCCGAGCGGGTCCGGCTCATGACCCCCGTGCGTACCGATGATCGGCTGGAACGTCGGCCCGGCGGGCCGGCTGATCGGGGAGGGACGCACGCACCGAGCCCAGTCTACCGGGTCGCTCCCGAGGGCCACGCCCCTCGCCGGGGCCGGCTCGCTACGTGGCCGTCTCGGAGGTCGGACGGCGGCGCTCGGGCGATCGGTCCCCGCCGGACGACCCGGGTGACTCGACGTGCCTGCGGAGCTCCTCGATCGTGGCCTCGCGCAAGCGTCGGCGCTGGCGAGCGCTCGAGGTATGGACGCGCTGGATCGTCTCCCCCAGCTCCGCCGGCGCGAACGGCTTCGTCACGTAGGCGGCACACCCCGCCTCCCAGCCACGGAGGCGGTCGATGGCTCGGGTCCGGGCGGTGAGCAGGACGACGGGGACGCGCCGGGTGGCCGGATGCGCGGACAGCTCCCGGAGGACGCTCAACCCGTCACGGGAGGGGAGCATGACGTCGAGCACGACGACGTCCGGGGGATCGTGGATCGCGAGCTCGAGCCCCCGGTCGGGGTCGGCCACGCCGACGACCTCGTGACCGGCGAACTCCAGGTTCACCCGGCACAGCAGGAGGACGTCCGGCTCATCGTCGATCACCAGCACCCGCACCGTGGGCCTCACCTCCGGTACTCGTTTCGACATGGCGCAACATCGGCTGGATAGCCCACGGGGATGGTCGGGGTCCCCGAAGGAGACTACCCTGCGCGGATGCAGGGTCGGGGCGGGCCCACCGCCGGGGAGCGGGGGTTGGGCGGCGTTGACACTCCCGGGACCCGACCCTAGATTGACCTCGGAGGGCCGCGCCGGGTGCTGAAGATCTCTCAGAAGCTCGAGTACGCCATGCGGGCGATGATCGAGCTCGCGGTACGCAGGGACAGCGGCGAGCTGGTTCCGGCCCGGGAGATCGCCGAGTCTCAGCAGGTCCCGTTGCGTTTCCTGGAACAGCAGCTCGGGGCCCTCCATAAGGCCGGGCTCGTCCAGAGCTTCCG
>JBHGAT010000307.1:0-3558 GCA_041946645.1 Candidatus Velamenicoccus archaeovorus
GAGCGGCGCGAGGACGCGCTCGACCAGGGGCGCGACGCGCTGCACCGGGTGATGCGCAAGCAGAACGTGCCGTTCAAGCGGCTGGCCACCGAGGAGGCCCTGGAGCAGGTCGCCGCCGAGATGAAGTTCCCCACCCTGGAGTCGCTGTACGTGGCGCTGGGCGAGGGCCACGTCTCGCCGCAGTCCGTGGTGGCACGGCTGGCCCGCACCGTGAGCGGCACGCCCGAGGAGGACGTCACGCAGGTCCCGCTGGCCCGGCCGGTCAGCGTGGGCCAGCCCGACGTGACCTCCGGCGTGGTGGTCCCGGGCTCGGTGGACGTGTGGGTCCGCCTGGCCCGGTGCTGCACGCCGGTCCCGGGCGACGAGATCATGGGGTTCGTCACGCGCGGACAGGGCGTCTCGGTCCACCGCACCGACTGCCCCAACGCCAAGGCCCTGGCCCGCGAGCCCGAGCGGCTGATCGACGTCTCGTGGCGCACCGGCCGCCCCACGTCGTTCGTGGTGTCGGTCCAGGTCGAGGCGCTCGACCGGACCCGGCTGCTCTCGGACGTGGCCACGGTCCTCTCCGACCATCACGTGAACATCCTGTCGGCCACGTCCTCGGTGGGCCGCGATCGCATCACCACCCTCCGGTTCACGTTCGAGCTGGCGGACATCCAGCACCTGTCGCAGATCCTCTCGGCCGTGAAGAAGGTCGAGAACGTCTACGACGCCTACCGCGTCGTGCCTCACTAGCCGTGCGGGTGGTCCTGCAGCGCGTCGCTCGGGCGCGCGTCCGCGTGGGCGATCGCGAGGTGGCCGGGATCGGACGCGGCCTGCTCCTCTTGGTCGGCGTGGGCCGCGACGACGGGTTCGGCGACTACGACCGCCTGGCCGAGAAGGTGGTCCACCTGCGCGTGTTCGAGGACGCCGAGGGCAGGATGAACCGCTCCCTCCGCGACGTCGGCGGCCAGGTCCTGGTGGTGCCGAACTTCACGCTCTACGGCAGCGTGCGCCGGGGCCGACGGCCCTCGTGGGACGGCGCGGCGCCGCCCGAGGTGGCGGCCGACCGGGGGCACTACGACCACGTGGGCTCGGCCGCCGCGTTCTGCGGCCAGGACCTGCCCCTGCACATCCACGAGGCCGACGCGCCCGCGCTGACCGATCCGCTCGCGTGGGGCGCCGGCTACGAGACGCCACCGATCCCGGTGGCCCGGGTCCGCACCGTGGTCGACGGCGACGTCCTCACGTTCGCCGGCTTCCGCATCGAGGTCCTCCACACCCCCGGCCACACCCCCGGGAGCGTGTGCTACCGGACCGACGGGTGGGTGCTCTCGGGCGACCTCGTGTTCGCGGGGACGATCGGGCGGAGCGACTTCCCCAACTCCTCGGGCGAGGACATGGCCCGGAGCCTGGAGCGGTTCCTCGAGCTCCCCGACGAGCTCGACGTGCTGCCCGGCCACGGCCCCCGGACCACCGTGGGACGCGAGCGGCAGCGCAACCCGTACCTGGTGCGGCGGTGATGGACCGCTCGCCCCCCCGGGGGACCCTGGACCTGCTGCCGCCCGAGGGCGGCCGGATGCGCGCGCTGTACGACCGCGCCGCCGAGCTGGCCCGCCGCTACGGGTACCGGTACGTGGAGACGCCGGTGTTCGAGCACACCGAGCTGTTCCGGGCCACGTCCGGGCAGACCAGCGACGTGGTGGCCAAGGAGATGTACACGTTCCGGGACCGCCGGGGCCGCGAGCTCTCGCTGCGCCCGGAGGGCACCGCGCCGGTGATGCGCGCGTACCTGGCCAAGCAGCACGGGCTGCCCTCGCCGTTCAAGGCGTACTACCTCACCCGGATGTACCGGTACGGCCGCCCCCAGGCGGGCCGGTACCGCGAGCACCGGCAGTTCGGCGTGGAGGTGATCGGCGAGGCCGGGCCGGGCCCCGACGTCGAGGTGATCGCGCTCGGCGACGCGTTCCTGCGGGGCCTGGGGCTGTCGCGGTACGAGCTCCAGGTGAACTCGATCGGCGACGAGGTCTGCCGGCCGGCCTACCGCGAGGAGCTCGTGGCGTACCTCCGGGCCCACCGGGAGCGCCTGCGCGACGAGCACCGGGACCGGTTCGAGGAGAACCCGCTGCGCGTGCTCGACTGCAAGGACGAGGCCTGCCGGGCGGTCTCGGCCGGCGCTCCCAAGATCACCGACCGCCTGTGCGACCCGTGCCGCGAGCACCTCGACGGCGTGCTCGAGGGCCTCGGGGCCGAGGGCCTGGAGCCGGTCGTGACCCCCACCCTGGTCCGGGGGCTCGACTACTACACGCGCACGGCGTTCGAGTTCGTGAGCGGGGTGCTGTCCGAGCAGCAGGGCACGCTGTTCGGCGGGGGCCGGTACGACGGCCTGGCCGAGGCGCTGGGCGGCCCGCACGTGCCGGGCGTGGGGTTCGGGATGGGGCTCGAGCGCGTGCTGCTCGCGCTCCGCGACGAGGGGCTCGAGCCGCCCGGCGAGCCGGGCCTGGCGGTCTTCGTGGTGGGCCTGGGCGAGCCCGGCCGGGCCCGGGCCCGCGAGCTGCTCCACCTGCTCCGGGCGAGCGGGGTGCCGGCCGACGCCGCGTACGGGGAGCGCCCGCTCGGCGCGCAGCTGCGGATGGCCGACCGGGCCGGGGCCGCTTTCGCGGCGATCGTGGGCGACGACGAGGTCGCCGCGGGGACCGTCACGCTCCGCCGCCTGTCCGACGGCGAGCAGCGTGCCGTGCCCCTGGCCGAGGTGGTCGACCGGGTCCGGGGGGGCGTCGGTGTCTGAGCTCGCCACCTCGATGCGCACCCACGCCTGCGGCGAGCTCCGCCTGCCCGACGCCGGCGGCACCGTGACCCTGTGCGGCTGGGTGGCCCGCCAGCGCGACCACGGCGGCGTGACGTTCGTGGACCTCCGCGACCGCGAGGGGCTGGTCCAGCTGGTGTTCCACCCCGAGGAGCAGCCCCGGGCGCACGCGGCGGCCCAGCGGTTCAAGGCCGAGTCGGTGGTCCGCGTGACCGGCCAGGTCCGGCCCCGCCCGGAGGGCACCGTGAACCCCGACCTGCCCACCGGCGAGGTCGAGGTGGCCGTCCGGGAGGTCGAGGTGCTGGCGGCCTCGGAGACCCCGCCGTTCCCCGTGGAGGACCGGGTCGAGGCCTCGGAGGAGCTCCGCCTGCGCTACCGCTACCTCGACCTGCGCCGCCCCGAGATGACCAGGATCCTGCGCCTGCGCCACACGATCAACCGGATCGTCCGCGAGCACATGGAGGCGCTCGGCTTCCTCGAGGTCGAGACGCCCATCCTCACCCGCAGCACGCCCGAGGGGGCGCGCGACTTCCTGGTGCCCTCGCGCCTGTGGCCGGGCTCGTTCTACGCGCTCCCGCAGTCGCCCCAGCAGCTCAAGCAGCTGCTGATGGTGGCGGGGCAGGACCGCTACTACCAGATCGTCCGGTGCCTGCGCGACGAGGCCCCCCGGGCCGACCGCAGCTTCGAGTTCACCCAGCTCGACGTGGAGATGTCGTTCGTGGGCGAGGAGGACGTGTTCGCGGTGATCGAGCCGCTCTACGTCCGGATCGTCC
>JBHGAT010000308.1:0-2788 GCA_041946645.1 Candidatus Velamenicoccus archaeovorus
GCCCGGACCGACCCGTCGTCCAGGTCGACCGCGGCCTGGCGCGCCCCGGCCCGGGCGGCCTGCACGACCACGAGCTGGTCGCGGGCGAACAGGCCGACCTGAACGAGGGCCAGACACACCAGCAGCAGGATCGGCATGACCAGCGCGAGCTCCACCGTGGCCGAGCCGCGGCAGTCGAGGCTGCGAGGCTCGGCGCTACTGGGCACTCCCGGCCACCTGGTCGATGATGTTGTCGAAGAACGCCGGCAGCTTGCCGGACGAGCGAGCCCAGGCGATCAGCACCACCGCGACGGCGGCGGCGGCCAGGATCACCAGCGCGTACTCAGCGGTGGTCTGCCCCACCTCGTCGGCGATGCGGGTGCGCAGGCGCACGTAGAGCGAGAGCAGCATCGGTTCACCTCCTCTCTCCGGTCAGCGGATCGATCCCAGGGTGGTGACCAGCACCGGCACCACCGTGAGGAGGAGGAAGGCGGGGAGGACCAGGAACACCAGCGGGAACAGCATCTTCACCGGGGCTCGACGAGCTCGGTCCGCAGCGGCGCTCCGGCGAGCCTCCCGCACGTCGTCGGCCAGCGCCCGGAGCGCGTCTGCCATGGCGGAGCCGAGGGCCTCGCCCCGGGCCAGCGTGGCCACCACCCGGTGGAGGTCGCCGAGCTCGAGACGGCGGGCCACGTCGTCGACCTCGTCCTTCCACCTGGCCCCGAGGTCGACCGCCTCGAACGCTCGCCGCAGGTCCTCCGAGAGCGGCCCGTCCGTCACCGAGGCCGCGCGGCGGAGCGCCAGGGGCCCCGGCAGGCCGGCCGTGGCGGCCGCGGCCAGCATGTCGAGCACGTCCGGAAGCTCGCGGGCGGCGGCCCTGCGGCGCCGAGCCACGGCCCGGGCCAGGGCGGCATCCGGAGCGCGGGCCCCGACCGCCACGAGCAGCGGCGACGCGAGCGGCGCCGGCCACGGCAGGACCGCCACCGTGATCCCCAGCGCGGCGGCCAGACCGACGCGCCACCCGACGAGCTCGTCGGAGGAGCGCTCCGAGCCGATCGCCCGGAGCAGCTCGGCCGGCCGGGACCGGTCCACGCGGCGGAGCGGGCCCACCCGCCCCAACCGCTCGAGCCATGCCCTCGACGGGGGCGGGTGCGGGGGGGAAGGGAAGGCGACCCCGACACGGGCCGCCACGTCCACGGGGGCTCGGAGCCGGACCGCGCCGGCCGCGCAGGCGACCGCCAAGGCCACGAGCGAGGCGACGAGGGCCGACCCCGTCACGGATCCACCCTGAGCAGCCGGCGGATCCACAGGAACGCCAGTCCCTCGAGCACCAGTCCGACGGCCAGGGCGACCTGGCCGGTGCGAGCCTGGAGCGCCGCCACGAGGTCCTGCCGAGAGGTCACCGACAGGAACAGCAGGAACCCGACCGGCAGCAGTCCGAGGATCGCTCCCGACAGCCGGGCTTGCGCGGTGAGCGAGCCGATCTCGGACACGACCGCGGCGCGCGCCCTGAGCGTCTCGACGAGGCGATCCAGCGCGGCGGGGATCTCGCCGCCCGACCTGGCGTGGAGGCGCAGCACGCCGACGAGCAGACGCGCGTCGGGGGTGCCCATCCGTGCGGCCCAGCCCTGGAGCGCGTCGGCCAGGGGGGTGCCGAGCGACGTCCGCTCCACCACCTCCCGGAGCGACGGTCCGAGCGGCGGACCGACCTCGTCCGCGGCCACGAGGATCGAGCCTGGGATGGACCGGCCGGCACGGAGCCCCGCCGCCAGGGCCCCCGCGGCGGGACCGAGCTGCCGCTCCAGCTCACGGCGACCGGCCGCCGCGGCCCGGCGGCGCCTGATCACGGGGATCACCGCCCCCAGGGCGGCTCCCACCATGGCGCCCGGGAGCCCCCAGAGCAGGAACCCCGCTCCCAGACCGGCCCCCGCACCGATCGCCGGCAGCCGAGCGCCGGAAGCCCACACGGAGCGGGGAACCCCGCCACCGGCGGGCCGTCCGCCCACACGGTGCCGGATCCTGGCCCGGTCGGCCAGATCGGCCGCGATGGCCAGGAGCAACCCGGGCAACGCGGCCAGGCACCCCGCCGCGAGGGCCGGGCTCACGACCGAGCCTCCGGCTCGTCGAGCAGCACGTCGGGACCCGGGCGGAACAGGGCGGCGTCGAGCGCCGCTCCTCGATCGGCCAACAGCCCGGTGATCCCGGGGATGGTGCCCGTGGCCAGGAACGTACCCTCGGCACCCGCGCGAGGGCGGAACACGAACAGCGGGAAGAGGTCCGGCTCGCCGTCGCGGATCCCTTCCACCGAGGCGATCTCGAGCACGACCCGGCGCCCGTCGCGCAGCCGCGCCATCTGGACGACCACGTCGATCGCCGAGGCCACCTGCTGCCGGACGTGCGCCACCGGGAGGTCGACGTCCGACATCAGGGCCATCGTCTCGAGCCTCCACAGCAGGTGACGGGTGGAGTTGGCATGGGCCGTCGAGAGCGAGCCGTCGTGGCCCGTGTTCATCGCCTGGAGCATGTCGAGGGCCTCGCCGCCCCGGACCTCGCCGACGATGATCCGGTCGGGTCGCATCCGGAGGGCGCCTCGCACCAGGTCCCGGACCGTCACCTCGCCCCGCCCCTCGACGTTGGGCGGGCGAGCCTCGAGGCCCACGACGTGGGGGTTGGCCAGCCGGAGCTCGGCCGCGTCCTCGATCGTGATCACGCGTTCCCCCTCGGGGACGAACGACGAGAGCGCGCCGAGCAACGTGGTCTTGCCCGAGCTGGCCCCGCCGGACACCACGAGGTTGGCTCGACCCCGGAC
>JBHGAT010000309.1:0-3797 GCA_041946645.1 Candidatus Velamenicoccus archaeovorus
GGATCGTCCCGACCGCGCGCAAGGTCGACCGGATCGCCTACGAAGCCATGCTCGAGCTGGCCGCGGCCGGAGCCAGGGTCCTCCAGCTGCGGTCCGTGGAGTACGCTCGTCGCAACGCGGTGCGGATCCACGTGCGATCGTCCTTCTCGGACGAGCCGGGGACGTGGGTGGTGGGGGAGGACGAGATCGGCATGGAACAGGCGCTCATCTCCGGCATCGCGCTCGACGACGGCGAGGCCAAGGTCACGCTCGAGGACGTCCCCGACCGCCCCGGCGTGGCCGCCGCGATCTTCAAGGCCGTCGCGGCCGAGGGCGTGAACGTCGACATGATCGTCCAGAACACCTCCCGCCAGGGCAAGACCGACCTGTCGTTCACGGTGCCGCGCGAGGACCTCGCGCGGATCGAGGCCACGGTGCTCCGCATGGTCGGCGAGGTCGGCGCGGCCCGCTTCTCCGCCGACGACGCGATCGCCAAGGTCTCGCTGGTGGGCGCTGGGATGAAGAGCGACCCCGGCGTGGCCGCCGACATGTTCGACGCGCTCGCCGCCGAGGGCATCAACATCGAGATGATCTCCACGTCCTCGATCCGTGTGTCCTGTGTGATCCGGGCGGTGGACGCCGAGCGGGCGGTCCAGGTGCTCCACACGCGGTTCGGTCTGGACGGCGATCCCGCGGAGGCGCCGGCGTGATCGTCTGTCCGCACTGCCGGACCACCAACGCCGAGGAGGCCACCGCCTGCTCCCGCTGCGGCCGGTCGCTCGAGCCGGGCGTGATGCGGCTCGAGGCCCGCCGGACCGAGCCCCGTCCGGAGGTCGAGGTCCCCACGCCGGCCCCGCCCTCGAGGCTCCCGGCGGTCGCCGCGCTCGTCGCGGTGACGGCGGTCGGGCTCGGCGCCGGCGCGTGGTTCCTGTGGTTCCGGCCGGACCCGTGCCGCGACGCCAACTTCTCGTCGACCAACTTCGGGTACTGCCTCACTGTGCCCGAGGGCTGGACCGCGCAGCCCGCCAACATCGGCAGCACCGTGACGCTGGACCAGTTCGCGTCCTCGTCGGACTCGGCCGTGGTCCTGGTCGACGCGGCCGACCTGCAGCAGGGGACGGGGCTCGACCAGTTCGCCAGCTTCGTCCGCCAGAAGGACGAGCAGGCCGGGCTCACCCCCGGTCCGGTCACGGAGACCACGATCGGTGGGGAGCCGGCGCAGCGCTGGGACTTCGAGGCGACCAGCCCGAACGGCACCACGTACGCGGTGCGCGAGGTCGTGGTGGTGCGCGACGACGTGGGCTGGCGGGTCCAGCTCACCGACGCGGGCGCGTCTGGACGTCGCGCTCGTGTCGGCCGGCGCGACGGTGTCGCGCTCGTTCGTCCCGGCCGCCGCGGCCGCCGGGACCACCTGCATCGACAACTCGAGCGCGTTCCGCATGGATCCCGACGTGCCGCTGGCCATCCCCGAGGTCAACCCCGAGGCCCTCCAGGGGGGTCCGAAGGTCGTCGCCGTGCCCAACTGCACGACGATCACGGCGATGATGGCCGTGGCGCCGCTGCACCGGGCGGCCGGGTTGCGGTCGCTCGTGCTGTCGTCGTACCAGTCGGTCTCGGGCGCGGGGCACAAGGGCATCGCCGAGCTCTCCGGGCAGATCGAGAAGCTCCGCGGGACGGAGGACGAGCTCGCGCACCCGCGGTTCGAGGACCTGCCGTCCGGCGACGTGATCGGCAAGACGATCGCGTACAACGTGGTGGCCAAGATCGCCGACTTCCAGGACGACGGGTTCACCGGCGAGGAGGCCAAGATGATGGCCGAGCCCCGGAAGATCCTGTGCCTGCCGGACCTGCCGGTCGCGGCCACCGCGGTCCGCGTGCCGGTGCCGGTCGGTCACGCCGTGTCGATCATGGCCGAGTTCGACCGTCCGATCTCCGTGGCCGAGGCCCGTGCGGTGCTCTCGTCCGCGCCGGGGGTCCAGCTCCGCGACGACCCCGCCAACGGCGTGTACCCCAGCCCGCTCGAGGCCGCCGGCCTGGACGACGCGCTGGTCGGACGGATCCGTCTGGTCCCCGGTCGCGACGACGCGTTGCTCCTGTTCAGCTGCGCCGACAACCTGCGCAAGGGCGCCGCGCTGAACGCGGTGCAGATCGCCGAGCACCTGTTCGCGTGACCCGCGCGTGAGCGACTGCATCTTCTGCCAGATCGCGTCGGGTGCGAGGTCGGCGGAGGTCGTGTTCGAGGACGACCTCACGATGGCGTTCATGGACGTCGCCCCGTACACGGACGGGCACACGCTCGTGATCCCCAAGCGCCACGCTGCCGACATCTTCGAGCTGGCTCAGCCCGACGCCGACGCCGTCTGGCACACCACGCTCCGCCTCGCCCACGCGATCCGCGCGGCGCTCTCGCCGGGGGGTCTCACGATCCGTCAGGCCAACGGCCGGGTGGCCGACCAGCACGTGATGCACCTCCACGTCCACCTGATCCCTCGCGACCGGCAGGAGCAGCGCGGGAGCCCGGCCCGGATCGCAGCCTTCGCGGCGCGGATCCGCTCGCGGCTGGGGGAAGACTTCTAGGAACGCGACGTAGCCGGGGCTCTCTGCCTCCCTGACGTAGCCGGGGCTCTCTGCCTCCTTCCGGATCCGGCCGCCCGGCTGGGGCAGGCATACGTCGGGATCCTCAGGTCTCCAGCAGACGGGTCTCCCGCTCTCGTCGCCGCCTTGTTCCCCCTGACGCCAACGGACCTCGCGGCATCGGTGAGGGAACCCGCGGAGCAGAGACCCATCACGAGATCGACACGGGTCCGGCTCGGCGTGCGAGCACGGAAGGGGGCGGCCTCGGGTCGGCCCTCAGCCCGCTCGGACCGCCGGCGCGGGGCCCTCGATCATCGGACGAACGGGCAGGAGCAGGGTGAGGTCCCGCACCGCGGGCACCCGTGCGCGTACCTGGAGGCCGCCCGCTCCAGGTCGATCCCGGCCAGGTTGGCCAGCGAGCCGAGCCACGCGATCACGTCGCCGAGCTCGTGCTCGAGGTTGGCGCGGTCGCCGGTGCGGAGGGCCCTGGCCAGCTCGCCGACCTCCTCCGTGAACCACCGGAAGGTGCCGTCGCGCCCGCGCTCGGCATCGCGCTCGCCGTAGGTGCGACGCAGGACGTCCTGGAGCTCGGAGATGTGCATGGCCCGCCGAGTCTACCGGCGGGCGCTCGGCGCCGGGCATCCCCAGGCAAGCACACCCCGGGTCGCGGCGATAGTCACGGAAGGCACAGACCTCCCGCGCGACCCTGGCCACGCCGTCGGTGTGGCGGGTGCCGCCGCGCGTGCAGGCTCGGCGTCTCGCGGGGCAAGGAGGACCGTCGATGGACCTGGAGGAGCTGAAGCGCGGAGCCAGCACGATGTGGGGACTGGCCGACTACCGGCCGATCGCCCGTGCGATCTTCCCGGACGCCGTGGCACTGGTGGAGGCGTGCGGGATCCGGCCCGGGATGGCCGTGCTCGACGTCGCCGCTGGCACGGGGAACCTGGCCGTCGCCGCGGCGCGGCGGGGGGCGCGGGTGGTGGCGTGCGACTTCTCTCCGCGGATGGTCGAGTGGGGGAAGGCTCGGACCGCCGAGGAGGATCTCGCCGTGGAGTGGCACGTGGCCGACGCGGAGGCGCTGCCGTTCGAGGACGGGCGGTTCGACGTGGTCGGCTCGGCCTTCGGCGCGATGTTCGCTCCCAGGCCCGACGTGGCGGCGGCCGAGCTGTTCCGCGTGGCGAAGGGCGGCGGGCTGGTGGCCATGGCCAACTGGACCCCCGAGGGCTACTCGGGCCGCTCCGCCG
>JBHGAT010000031.1:0-17137 GCA_041946645.1 Candidatus Velamenicoccus archaeovorus
ACGCTCCTCCCGCGCCTTCGCGTCCGCCGTGGGCGTCCGCTATCTTCCGTCCGACCCCTCGGTGCGAAGGAGCGGGATGCGGCTCCAGGACAGGGTGGCCATCGTGAGCGGCGGAGGCTCCGGGATCGGGGCGGCCACCGCTCGGCGGTTCGCGGTCGAGGGCGCCCGCGTCGTCGTGACCGGACGCCGGCCCGAGCCGCTCGAGGCGATCGCCGCCGAGATCGGTGCCCTCGCCGTGCCGGGCGACGGGACCGACCCGGGGGTGGCCGAGCGCGTGGTCGCCGCGACCCTCGAGCGCTTCGGCCGCCTCGACGTGGTGGTGGCCAACGCGGGGGTGGGCTTCGGCGGAGCCGTCGGCGACGTCGATGACGAGCGGTGGCACGCCACGCTCGACGTCAACCTCACCGCCGCGATGCGGCTGGTCCGTGCGGGACTGCCTCCGCTCCTCGAGCGCGGGGGGGCGATCGTCCTGGTCTCGAGCGTCTCGGCGCTCGTGAGCGGCACCGACTCGGCGGCCTACGTCACGTCCAAGGCGGCCCTCCTCGGGCTGGCCCGGTCGATCGCCGTCGACTACGGCGCGCGCGGCGTCCGGGCGAACGTGGTGTGCCCGGGGTGGGTCCGGACGCCGATGGGCGACGCGGAGATGGACGCGCTGGCCCGGGCCCGCGGGATCGACCGCGAGCAGGCCTACGCGCTGGCCACCGCCGCCGTCCCCCTGCGGCGCCCGGCCACGGCCGATGAGATCGCCGCGTGCTGCCTGTTCCTCGCGAGCGACGAGGCGTCGATCGTGACGGGGGCCGTGCTGGTGGCCGACGGCGGTGGGACGGCGGTCGACGTGGCGACCCTGGCCTTCGAGGGGGTCCCGTGAGCTTCGATCACTCGGGTCGCACGGCCTTCGTCACGGGGGGCGGGTCGGGGATCGGACGGGCCACGGCCGTCCGCCTCGGGTCGGAGGGCGCGAACCTCGCCGTGGTCGACGTGCGGCGCGACGCCGCCGAGGAGACCGCCGGGCTCGTGCAGGACGCCGGGGGGCGCGCGATCGCGCTCGAGGCGGACGTGCGGGACCGGTCGACGATCCTGGCCGCGCGCGACCGCGCGCTGGAGGCGTTCGGGGCCATCCGGTACCTGGTGAACAACGCGGGGCTGGTCCGGATGTCCGCCCTGGACGAGCTGGAGGAGGAGGAGTGGGACCTGGTCCTGGACACCAACCTCAAGGGCATGTACGTGGTGACGCGCGCGATCGCGCCGACGATCGCCGCGGGGGGTGGCGGGGCCGTCGTGAACCTGTCCACGGTCGAGTCGGAGGTGGTGGTCTCCTCGCGGGGGCACCCGCAGGTGCACTACAACGCGAGCAAGGGCGGCGTGCGGATGCTGACCAAGGCCCTGGCGGTCGAGCTCGCCCACCGCGGGATCCGCGTGAACGCGGTCGCGCCAGGGCCCATCGCCACGTCGTTCATCCCCGGCGCCGACCTCCGCTCGGACGAGGCCTGGGCGTTCATGAAGGAGCGGCTCCTGGTCCCCCGCGTGGGGGAGCCGGAGGACGTGGCCGCGGCCATCTCCTTCCTGCTGTCCGACGAGGCGTCGTTCATCACCGGGGCCCAGCTCCCGGTGGACGGGGGGTGGCTCACGAGATGACGGCGACGGTGCGGTTCGAGGACCTCGAGCCCGAGGGCTTCGCGAGCGTGATCGTCACGTCGGCGGACGTGAGCGGCCGGCCGGTGGGCAAGCGGTTCTCGGTCGAGGTCTTCCGACGACTGGTCCATGAGGGCGTCGCCCTCAGCTCCTGCGTGCTGGGGTGGGACGTGGACCAGTGGCCCGGGCCCGTCCAGGAGTACACCGGCCACCACACCGGGTGGCACGACGTCCGTCTGCGCCCCGACCTCGACACGCTCCGTGCGGCGGCGTGGCTCGAGCGCACCGCCGTGTGCGTGGCCGACTTCGTCGAGCTGGGGTCCGAGGAGCTCGTCCCCGTGGCCCCCAGGACGATCCTGCGCCGAGCGGTGGAGCGGGTCCGGGGCCTGGAGCTGCACGAGCAGGTGGCCACCGAGATCGAGTTCGGGCTCTACGTGGGGAGCTCCGAGGACGGCCGGCGGCGCGGCTACGAGACGCTCGAGCCCACCACCCTGGCCAGGGCCGACTACACGATCCAGGCGGGCGACCGGTACGAGGGCTTCTTCGGGACGGTCCGCGACGCGCTCGCCGCGTCGGGGCTGCGCCCGTGGACCACCCAGGTCGAGTGGGGGCTCGGCCAGTGGGAGATCAACCTGGAGCACGCGGACGCGCTGGAGATGGCCGACCGCCACATGCTGTTCAAGCTGGCGATCCGGGCCCTCGCCGCTCGGGCCGGCATGGCGGCCACGTTCATGGCCCGGCCCTTCGGCGACACCACCGGCTCCTCGTGCCACGTCCACCTCTCGCTGCTCGACGCGGACGAGCGCAACGTGTTCCACGACGGGGAGGCGGAGCGGGGCGTCTCGCCGGTCCTGCACCACGCGGTCGGCGGCCTGCTCGCCCACGCGCCGGAGTGCATGCTGTTCTACGCGCCCACCGTGAACTCCTACCGCCGCACCACGAGCGGCGAGTTCTCCGGGAACGGCCTCTCGTGGGGCTACGACACGCGGATGGCGTCTTGCCGCGTCCTGGCGGAGGGGGCGGACGGCACCCGGCTCGAGTGGCGCGTCCCGGGCGCCGACGTGGACCCGTACCTCGCCATCGCGGCCGTCCTCGCCTCGACCGCCGACGGGATCGAGCGAGGGATCGATCCCGGAGCGCCCCTGATGGGCCGGGACTACGAGCGCGAGGTCCCGCCGCTCCCGGCGACCCTGGGGGAGGCGGTCGAGCGGTTCCGCCAGGGCCCGTTCCCCGCCGAGGCGTTCGGGAAGGACGTCGTGGCCCACTACGCGGAGGCCGGGCGATGGGAGTGGTCCCGGTTCCTCGCGCCGGACGCCGTCACGGAGTGGGAGCGGCGGCGCTACTTCGACGTGATCTGATCGCTCAGGTCCCGCACGCGGCGGACCACCTCGCGGCAGAACGCGCCGATCCGGTCGAGCTCGTCGACGAACTGGGACGGCTTGATGCAGATCGTGCCGAACCCGCGGGCCAGCTGGCCGGGAACGGATGCGAGGGCCTCGCCGAGGTCGGCCAACCCGTCCGGACCGGCGAACCGGCCCCGTGTCCCGCCGACCAGCTCGAGCTCGGCCGGATCGCGCCCCCCCTCGCGCATCGCGGTCCGCACGCGATCGAGGTCCTCGTCGCTGGGCGAGCCGAGCGGGTCGAACCCGCTGCCGTACGCGACCAGTCTCCGCAGCAGGCGCGGGTGGACCGAGCTGCCCCCGAACCACAGCGCAGGACCCTCCGGCCGGAACGGCTTCGGCTCGAGCCAGACGTCCCGGAACCGGTAGTGGGCCCCTTCGAAGGACGCCGGGCTCTCGCGCCACAGGACCCGCCACGCCGCGAGGTGCTCGTCGAGCAGCTCCCCCCGCCGCTCGAACGGAACGCCGAGCGCATCGTACTCCGGTCGGTGCCAGCTCACGGTCGGCTGCACCACCAGCCGGCCCTCCGAGAGCAGGTCCAGGGTGGCGAGCTGCTTGGCCAGCAGGACGGGATGGCGGAGCGGGGCGATGATCGAGCCGGCGATCACCCGGAGCCGGGTCGTCGCCGCCGCCACGGCCGAGAGCAGCACGAGGGGGTCGGGCCAGGGCGTGCTCGGATCCTGGTTCCCGGGGAGCGCGTAGTCGCGGGGGTTCTCGGGCAGCCCGTCGGCGTCGGCGCCGGGTCCGAGGGCCACGTGCTCGCTCACCATCACCGCGTCGAAGCCGGCCGCCTCGGCCTCGACGGCGATGCGGACGAGCCCCCGGAGGTCGTCCGCAGGCACGAGGGTCTGGTTCTCGGTGAGGAGCAGGACGAGGCGGGGCGGCGCCGTCGACGCCGCCCCGCCTCTGGCCGTCATCGCCGGTCAGGGCCCCTGCACGTCCGAGCGAAGGTCCTCGAGCGCGCTCGAGGCCGGCTCCCGGCCCTTCACCAGGAGCATGTAGAGCACGCCGAGCACACCCCAGGCCACGGCCGACCACGGGGCCAGGAGCGTCGGGCTGGTGACCTTGTAGAAGGAGCCGAAGATCCCGCCCGCCGTGACCGCGATGCCCAGGATCACCGCCAGCGCCAGCCCGAGCTTGTTCGGGTCGCTGGCCAGCCCCCGGATGGCCCCGATCGACATCAGCAGGTACACGACCAGGAGCGCGAACCCGCCGAACGTGGCGCACCACGCGAAGATCGCGAAGTAGTGCGGCAGCCCCGGGAGCGCGAGGATCGTCTCGTTCGCATCGGCCACCACGATCAGGGCCGCCTGGACCGCGATCAGGAGCACGATCGCGCCGACCGGGGTGCCGTAGCGGCTCGACACCGCGGCGAGCGGCCTCGGCAGCCGCCGGTCCCGGGCCATCGCGAACGTCCCGCGGGTCGATGCCACCGAGGCCCCCACGTAGACCGCCAGCATGTCCAGGAACACCACGATCAGCAGGATCTTCAGCCAGAAGTCCGAGCCGAACTCGGTCCCCGGCGCGCCGAGCGCGAACAACGGGGCCCCCGAGACCTCCTGGCTGGTGATCACCCCGAGGTCGAAGTGGAACCCGGCGACCTCCACGTAGGACGCGATCAGGTAGAAGATCGAGACCAGGATCACCGCCCCCAGCACCGCCTGCGGGATGGCCTTCTTCGGCTCCTTGGTCTCCTCGGCCAGGTTGGCCGCGGTCTCGAAGCCCACGAAGATCAGCACCCCGTACAGGACGCCGAACAGGATGCCGGTGAACCCGTCGGTCGGCGTGGGGTCGAACGTCTTCGCCACGTCGTTGCCGCCGCCGAGCTGCGCGATCACCGTGATGAAGAAGATCAGGACGACCGCGATCGAGATCAGGGCCAGCGTGAGCTGCACGCGGGTCGAGATCTGCACCCCGAAGTACAGGACCGCGAACAACCCGGCCGCCAGGACCGCGTCCCAGCCCCACACCGGCAGCCAGGGGCCGACCTCGAACGCCGGGAGCAGGCTGTCGTGCACGTACCCGCCCAGCAGCACGCCGAGCCCGGTGGCCAGGATGATCGTGCCGCTGTAGTACAGCCATCCCGACGCCGCCCCCATCGCGCTCCCCAGACCGTTCGAGACGTAGTCGTACAGGGAGCCGGCCGCGTGGATCCGCTTCGCGTACTGCGCGACGATCCACCCCAGCGCGAACACCCCGACCGCGGCCAGCAGGACCGCCAGCGGCGCCGACGTCCCCGCACCCCGGGCCGCCACGTTCACCCCGATGATCAGCGGGATGATGAAGGCCGCGCTGAAGACCGGGCCCATGAACCCCACCGACTGGGCCAGGACGTCGATCAGGGTCAGCCGTTTCGGTCCCAGCCGTTCGTACTCCTCGAGCGCCCTCCCGGCTTCGTCCGTCGGCGTGGCGCCCACCCCTTGCTCCTGCACGATCCCCCCCTTCGTCAGTGTCCGGCTCGAGATCCCCCGCTATCGCTCCGTCAGGCCGTCCACCCCCCCTCGGGCCGCTCGAACCACACGTGCACCTGTCCCGTCCCCACCGAGGCCTCGTAGTCGGAGAACCGCTCGCCCTTGGCCGAGCAGCGGGCCCCTCCGAGAGCCCCGACCATGATCAGGTAGTGCCCGAACTTGCCCTCGGGCGCGAACCGCCGGTACTCGGGCATCCACTCGATCACACCGCGGTGGTTCCCCTCGCGCAGCATCGAGAGCACGTGCTCGTCGGCCTCGCGGGCCTCGGGGCTGATCAGGTTCTCCGGGCTCGAGGACTCGTGCTGCCGGAGCTCCCGGAACGGGAAGAACCGGTGCGTCATCCCGCCCGAGGCGAGGACCACGACCCGCCGGTCCACCTGCTCCACCGCCTTGCCCAGGAGCTCGCCGAGCAGCAGGAAATCCTCGGTCTGGCAGGTCTGGTTGATCGCGATCGAGATCCAGCGCTCGCCCGAGTTGAGATAGCTCCACACGTTGACCGTGCCGTAGAAGATCGGCAGGTACGGGTCGTCGCAGGCCAGGATCCACGTGTCGTCGCGCCCCTTCGCCTGCTCGGCGAGCGCGTGGGCGAGCTCGGGGTCGCCGGGCATGTCGTAAGGGATCCCGCTCATGCCGCGGGGCAGCTCGTGGCTGGTGAACCGCCCCTGCCGGCGCTCGTGCGCGGTGACGATGTGCTCGAACGTGGACTCCCAGTGCGTGTCGCAGACCACGACGGTGTCGGGCTTCAGCCGGTCGAAGACCTCTGCCTTCAGCCGGCGGTGCCCCTCGACCAGGCTGATCTCCTTGCCCTCGTTGATCTCCCGCCGGACCTCCTCCGGCAGCATGATCGTGGGGACGTGGGACACGATCCCCGCGCCGACGATCTCACCCATCCGGTCATCCCCCTTCGGGTCGGCTCCCGTCGAACGGAGCCATGCACACGTTCTTCACGTCCGCGTAGAAGTCGAAGCTCCACACGCCGCCCTCGCGGCCGATCCCCGAGCTCCGCGAGCCGCCGAACGGCGCGCGGAGGTCCCGCACGTAGAAGCAGTTCACCCACACCGTGCCGGCCACCAGGCGGGCCGAGACGCGCTCGGCGCGCTCCGGGTCGCCGGTGTAGACGATCGCGGCCAGGCCGTACTCGGTGTCGTTGCCGAGCGCGACGGCGTCCTCCTCGCCCTCGAACGGCTGGAGGGTGAGGACCGGGCCGAATACCTCCCTGCGCAGGATCTCCGCGCCGGGAGGCGCGTCGACGAACAGCGTCGGCCGGTAGTACAGGCCGCCGAGCTCCTCGTTCGGGCCGCCCCCGATCACGGCCTTGGCGCCGTCGGCCTTCGCACGCTGCACGAACCCGTCCACGCGCTCGAAGTGCTCGCGCGTGATCTGCGGGCCGAGGTCCGTACGCTCGTCACGGGGATCGCCCTGCACCAGCGCGGAGGCCCGCTCGACGAACCGGTCCAGGAACGCGTCGAAGATCGGCCGCTCGACCAACAGGCGCGTGCCGGCCAGGCATACCTGCCCGGCGTTGTCGTACTGGTTCACGGCTTGCGCGACCGCGGCGTCGAGGTCGGCGTCGGCGAAGATCAGGAACGGTGACTTGCCTCCGAGCTCGAGCGAGACCGGCGTGAGGTTCGCGCCGGCGGCCTGCGCCACCAGCTTGCCGGTCTCGACCGACCCGGTGAACGCGATCCGGTCGACGTGGGGGTTCGCGACCAGCGCGGCGCCGGCCTCCTCACCGATCCCCTGGACCACGTTCAGCGCGCCGTCGGGCAGGCCGGCGTCCCGAGCGATCTCGGCCAGGATCGAGGCGGTGAGCGGCGCCCACTCCGGCGGCTTGAACACCACCGCGTTCCCCGCGGCGAGCGCCGGGGCCAGTCGCCACGTCCCGAGCATCAGCGGCGCGTTCCACGGTGTGATCACCACCGCCACGCCCGAGGGGTCCCAGCTCACGTGGTTGCGATGCCCGCGGGTCTCGAAGTCCCCCTGCCCCAGCTCCAGCAGCTGGTCGGCGAAGGAGTGGAAGTTGTGACCGACGCGGGGCATCACCGAGTCCCGCATCGAGCGGAGCAGCGAGCCGTTGTCGCGCGTCTCGACCGCGGCCAGCTCGGGGACGCGGGCCTCGATCCCCTCTCCGATCGCGTGGAGGATCCGGGCCCGCTCGCCCGGCGGCGTCCCGCCCCAGACCGGGGCGGCGGCGCGCGCGGCGGCGACGGCCGCTTCCGCCTCGGCCGGGCCGCCCCGTGCGACCTCGGCGATCACCTGCTCGTCGATCGGCGAGACGTCCTCGAACGCGTCGCTCGACGACACGCGCTCGCCGCCGATCCAGTGATCCGTGGACACCCGGACCGACTCGACGGTGACGTCCCCCACCTGATCGCCTCCGGTCGACGTTCGGCTCGATCCGCGCGTCGCCCGCGCGGCACGTCGTTCGGTGCCGAACGGTATCGAGGGGCCCCCGCCCCGTCAAGCCGAGAGCGGCCGCGCTACGGGCCCAGCGCCGCGGCGAGCTCGGCCTCGGCCCGCCGGCGGAACGCCCCGTTCACCCGCTGCCGCTCGAGGACCTGCCGGAGCATCTTCCGGGCCTGCGGGATGTCGTGCTCGGCGAAGAAGGCCTGGACCTCGGCCTCGAGCTCGGGCGTGGTGAGGAGCCGGACCGGGTCCGCGACGTAGATCACGGTGTTCGGCGGCAGGCGCCGGACGATCTGGTCCCACCGGTCCCGGACGAACCGCCAGGCCCGCTCGCCGAGGTCGCGGTTGGCGATGGCCCGCGCGAGCAGGGCGTGCGCGTTCTGCGTGCGGACGGCGTCGGTCATCGCGAGCTCGAGCGTGCGGTCGAGCAGCCCCTCGTCCCGGAAGTCGGGCAGCGCGTACAGGTACCGGAGCTGCTCCTGCGGCGTGGGCGCCGTGTCGCGCCGCTCGAGGTAGGCCTCGTACTCGTCGGCCCCGCCGGTCGCGGCCGTCACCCCCACCGCGGCCGAGGCCAGCGCCGCGTCCACCGGCTCCCCGCCGCGAGCCCGAGCCTCGAGGGCCCGGAGCCGCTCCCCGGCCTCCGCGTCGTCGCCCAGGACCGCGAGGGCGCCCGCCAGCGATCCGCGCAGGGCCCGGGTCAGGTCGGGCTCGTCGGCCGCCGGATCCCAGCCGAGCCGGCCGAGCGCGGGGCCGACCAGATCCCGGACGAACGCGCGGAGCCGCTCCCGCACCTCGCCCTCGGCGATCCGGTCGAGCCAGGCCAGGCCGTGGATCAGCGCCTGCCAGACGTGGAGGTCGGTCTCTCCGGCGAACCCCTGCACGAGCGTGAGGAACCCGCCGACGTCCGACAGGCCGGCCATCACCGTGGCCCACGCGTCGTCGACCAGGCCGAACCGCTCGATCGCCGTGAGCCCGTCCGGCATCGCGGCGATCAGGGCGTCGCGCAGCCCGGCCTCGTAGCGGACCCGGACGAAGCTCGACCCGCCGGCGTTCACCACCACCTCGGCCGGACCGGCGTCGGCGTCCCACCAGGACACGGCGGCGGTCCCCTGCCCGGTCCCCGCCTGGTGCGGCACGAGCACCGGCGTGGGCACCACGCCCGGCGCGCCGAACCGGACCAGCAGCGGCACCTCCCATCGCGTGCCGTCGTCACCGCCGAGGTACCGGAACCGCTCCTGGGAGAGCGCCAGGGCCTGGTCCGTGCGCTCGGCCGTGACCACCGGGTAGCCGCCCTGCCAGATCCAGGAGTCCATGATCCGGCGCACCGGCTCGCCGGTGCCCTCCTCGATCGCGTCCCAGAGGTCCTCGGTCTCGGTGCTGCCGTGCGCGTGCCGCGCCAGGTACAGCCGGATCCCCTCGCGGAAGCGGTCGGCGCCCAGGTACTGCTCGAGCATGCGCAGGACCGCCGCGCCCTTGGTGTACGTGAGCGTGTCGAACATGTCCGAAGCGTCGTCCGGCGAATGCACCGGGTACTCGATCGAGCGGGTGCTGTCGAGCCCGTCGATCTCGAGCGCGGCCGAGATCGACCGGCGGAACGAGGCCCAGCGCTCCCACTCGGGCTTGAAGGCGTCGACGGTCAGGTTGGCCATGAACGTGGCGAACGCCTCGTTCAGCCAGATCCCGTTCCACCACCGCATCGTCACCAGGTCGCCGAACCACATGTGGGCGAGCTCGTGCGCCACCACGTCGGCGACGTTCAGCAGCTCCGGCTGGGTGGCCTGCCCGGGGTCGACCAGCAGCAGCGCCTCACGGTAGGTGATGCACCCGAGGTTCTCCATCGCCCCGGCGCCGAAGTCCGGCAGCGCCACGAAGTCGACCTTGGCGTCGGGGTACGGGATCCCGTAGTACTCGGCGAAGAACCGGAGCGCGAACGCGCCGATCTCGAGCGCGAACCCCGTCAGATGCCCCTTGCCCGGCACGTGGGCGATCCGCAGCGGCACGCCGTCGACGTCGACCGGCTCGGTCAGCTCGAGCCGCCCGACCACGAACGCCACCAGGTACGTCGACATCACCATCGTGTCGGCGAAGCGGATCCGGACCTTGCCGTCGCCGGCCGGCTCGCGGGAGATCTCGGGGCCGTTCGACAGCGCCGTGAGCCCCTCCCGCACGATCAGCGTGATGCCGAACACGGCCTTCAGGTCCGGCTCGTCCCAGCACGGGAACGCGCGCCGCGCGTCCGTGGCCTCGAAGTGCGTCGTGCCGATCACGTGGGTGCCGGCCTCGTCGGTATAGGTGGAGCGGTAGTAGCCGCGCAGCAGGTCGTTCAGCACGCCGCGGAACTCGAGGTGGAGCGTCCACGTCCCCGGGTGGACGGGCTCGTCCAGGGCGAGGGTGGCCCGCTCGGCGATCTCGTCCAGGTCGACCTTGCGGACCTCCACCCGGCGTCCCCCGCCGTCCTCGAGCCAGGCGGCGTCGATCTGCAGCTCGAGCGCGTTCAGCACGATCTCGTCGACCGGCTCGTGCACGCGGACGGTCACATCCTCGGACCCCGAGAACGCGCCGGCGTCGAGGTCGGTGTCGAGGGTCAGGTCGTAGCGGGACGGGGTGACCGTCCGGGGCAGTCGATGCGCGTCGTCCATGCCCATCCCGACGGCTATCCGACCGGCGTGAGCCAGGACGCGTACGCCTCGATCTCGCCCTTGGTCGCGGCGAAGAACGTGCCCTGGATCTCCTTGGTGACGGGGCCGCGCATCCCCTCGCCGACCACGCGGTCGTCGACCTCGCGGATCGGGGTCACCTCGGCCGCGGTCCCCGTGAAGAAGGCCTCGTCGGCGTTGTATAGGTCGGTGCGCGTGAGGTTGTCCTCACGGACCTCGTAGCCGAGGTCCCGGCCGAACGTCATCACCGTGGCCCGCGTGATCCCGTCCAGGCAGCCGGCCGAGATCGGCGGCGTGCTGAGCACGCCGTTCCGGACCACGAAGACGTTCTCCCCGGAGCCGTCGGTGATGTAGCCGGTGGTGTTGAGCATGATGGCCTCGTCGTACCCGGCCTTGAGCGACTCGACCTTGGCCAGCACGCCGTTGATGTACTGGCCGGTGGCCTTGGCCGCCGAGGGCAGCGAGTTCTGGTCGTTGCGCTTCCAGGACGAGATCTTGACCCGAACGCCGCGCTCGAGCGCGTCCTCCCCCAGGTACGCGCCCCACGGCCACACCGCCACGATCACGTTGACCGGGGCGTTCAACGGGTTCACACCCATCTCGCCGTAGCCCCGGAACACCAGGGGCCGGATGTAGCAGGAGCTCATCCCGTTCGCGCGGATCGTGTCCTTGACCGCCTCGGCGATGGCCTCGTGCGAGAACGGGATGTCCATGTGGTAGAGCTTGGCCGAGCGGAACAGCCGCTTGAGGTGCTCGTCCAGGTGCCACACGGCCGGGCCCGACACCGTCTCGTAGCACCGGATGCCCTCGAACACGCCGCTGCCGTAGTGCACGGCGTGGGACAGGACGTGGACCTTGGCGTCGGCCCAGTCCACCAGGCGCCCGTCCATCCAGATCTTCTCGACCGGCGTGATCGGCATCCAGGCCCTCCTTCCAGAGGCTCGGCCGGCTGACCTGGGGGAGCCGGCCCACCACAGGATATCCGGTGCCGGGGGCGCCGACGGCGCGTCCCGTGACCCCTCAGGGCAGGTCGTAGGCGGCGACCAGGCGCCGGCCGTGACCCGCCCCAGCACGCCGCCGTCGGCAACCACCGGCCAGACGTCGTTCAGGGCGCCTTCGTCGGTCATCGGGGCGCCGTGGATCTGGATCCCCACGAGCTTGCGATCGACGCCCTCCCGGGCGATCCGCTCGAGCGCGTCCCGCCCGATGAACCGCTGCTGCTGGTCCAGCTCGACGTACTTCTCCAGCCCCGTCACGTGGAACGGCGTGTCCTCGGGCCGGATGTCCGAGCCGTAGTTGAAGATCCCGGCCTCGATCCGGCGCGCCTCGCTCGGTGCGATCGCTCGGATCCCGAACGGCGCGCCGGCCTCCTCGACCAGGCGCCACAGGTCATCCCCCCTGGTGGTGTCGCGGAGGTAGATCTCGTAGCCGACCTCGCCGGTCCAGCCGGTGCGCGAGACCACGACCGGGATGCCGTCCACCTCGGCCTCGGCGCAGTGGTAGTACCGGAGGTCCCGGACGGGCCCGCCGAACAGCGCGCCGATGACCTCCTTGCTCCTGGGGCCCTGGACCTGCATCGGCGCCACATCGGCCTCGAAGATCCTGACGTCCATCCCCCGCCCGGCGGCCACCCCGGCCGCGTACAGCAGCGCGTCGGAGTCGGCCAGCGCGAGCCAGAACCGGTCCTCGGCCAGGCGGAGGAGGACCGGATCGTTGGCGATGCCGCCCCAGTGCGTCGTGAGCAGCACGTACCGGCACTGCCCCACGTCCACCTTCGTCAGGTCGCGACAGGTGATCAGGTTCGTGAGCTCGAACGCGTCGGGGCCAACGATCTCGACGCACCGCTCCACCGCGACGTCCCACATCGTGACGCCGGTCCGCAGGGCCTCGTACTCGGTGACCGGGTCGTCGTACAGCGTCGGGAGGAGCATGTGGTTGTAGAGGCCCCAGCTCTTGCACCCGGCGCGCCTGGTGGCCTCGTAGTACGGCGACTTGCGGTACCAAGGCTGCACGTAGAACGTGAACGTCTCGGACGTCATGCGGGCCTCCCTTGCCTCAGTTGGTGGACGGGTCTTCGGGCATCAGCCGCAACAGGTCGAACGCGGGTCCCTTCCGCCGGAGGACGTCGCTCCACAGGTGCTCGGGCTCGGGCGTGAACACGTCCTCCGGCCGGGCCGGCTCGACGATCCAGGAGTCCTCCTCGAGCTCGGCCTCCAGCTGGCCCGGTCCCCACCCCGCGTACCCGGCGTACACGCGGGCCCGGCGGATCCCACCGACCTGGTCCGGCCCCACCTCCTCCGGGAGGAACCCGATCGTGTCGAGGGCCAGCACGTCGATCTGCTCGGGGCGCTCGAAGTCGGCCACCACCACCGCCGACTGCGGCTGCACGGGACCCCCGATGAACAGCCGCTCGCCCGGCTCGACCAGGTCGGCGAGCGGGGGGACGGCGACGTCGACGGCCACCTCGGTCGCCCGGTTGAGGACCACGCCGACGGCCCCGCCCTCGTCGTGATGCCCGACCAGCACCACCGAGCGTCGGAAGTTGGGGTCCCACAACCCCGCCCCGGCGATCAGCAGCTGTCCTCGCAGGCTCTCCACGCCCCTCATCATGGCGCGCCGATGAGCCGCCGTCCGCCGGCTACGACCTTGGGACCTCCTTGGCCGGGTCCAGGAACGGCAGGGCGGCCGTCACCGCCGGGACCGGCCCGTCGGGCGAGACCAGCTCGAGCCGGGTCCCGGGCTCGGCCAGCCCGATCGGCACCCACGCGTAGCCGATGTTCTTCCTCAGCCGGAACGAGTGGCTGGCGCTGGTGAGCCGGCCCACGACCTCGCCATCCGAGCGGACCGGCCAGAAGTCCTCGAGCCACAGCCGGAACGGCTCGCCCCCGATCTCGACGCCGACGAGCTTGCGGTCGACGCCCTCGGCGGCCACCCGCTGGAGGGCTTCCTTGCCGATGAAGTCGGCGGAGAACTCGACCAGCCGCTCCATCCCGGTCACATGGAACGGCGTGTCCAGGATCCCCATGTCGTTGCCGTAGTTGAAGATGCCGGCCTCGAGCCGCCGCTGGTCGCTCGGGGCGATGGGCCGGATCCGGTACGGCTCCCCGGCCGCCATCACGCGGTCCCAGAGCTCGAGCCCGCGCGAGCCGTCGCACAGGTAGATCTCGAACCCGACCTCCCCGGTCCACCCGGTCCGCGAGACCACCACCGGGATGTCGCCGAGGGCGCCCTCCCAGCAGCGGTAGTAGCGGAGCCCGGCGACCTCGTCCCCGAACAGGTCCCGGATCACGTCCCTGCTCCTGGGCCCCTGGACCTGGAGCGGCGACACGTCGGGCTCGCGGATCGTCACGTCCATGCCGGCGAAGGCCTGCACCCCTTTCGCGTACAGGAGCGCGTCGGAGTCCGCGAGCGACAGCCAGAAGCGGTCCTCGGCCAGGCGGAGCAGGATCGGGTCGTTCACGATGCCCCCGTCGGGCGCGATCAGCGGCGCGTACTTGCACTGCAGGACCTCGCACCGCGAGAGGTCCCGGCAGGTGAGCAGCTGGGTGAACCGGGCCGCGTCCGGTCCGGTGATCTCCACCTGCCGCTCGACGGCCACGTCCCAGAGCGTGACGTGCTCGAGCAGGTGCCGGTACTCGGCCTCGTCGTCGTCGTAGAGCGTGGGGATCAGCATGTGGTTGTACAGGTCCCAGCTCGTGCACCCCGCCTCCACGGTCCGCTGCCAGTACGGCGACTTGCGGTACCACGAGGCCACGTAGAACCTGAACGAGTACGGCTCGCGAGCCATCTATCCCCTCCCCCGGCGTCGCCGCCGGTCCCGTCGGATCTCGCGGACGCAGTTGTAGGCGGGGATGCCGCACACGCCCCCACCGGCGTGCGTCGCGCTCGAGCACTGGTACAGGCCGGCGATGGGGGTCCGGTAGTCCGCGTACCCCGGCGCCGGGCGCATGTGGAACAGCTGGTCGGCCGAGAGCTCCCCGTGGAAGATGTTGCCCCCGATCAGCCCCCACTCCCGCTCCATGTCGTACGGCCCGATGACCTGCCGGGCCACGATCGACCCCTTGAACCCCGGCGCCACCGCCTCGTACGCGTCGATCACGCGATCGGCGTACGCCTCGAGCTCCTCGCGGTGCGGCTCCTGTGACCAGGTGTGCGGCACCCACTGCGTGAACAGCGAGACGACGTGCGCGCCGGGCGGCGCCAGCGACGGGTCGAGCGCGCTCGGGATCACCCCGTCCGAGAAGGGGCGCGTGGCGGGGATCCCGTGACGCGCCTCCTCGAACGCGGTCTCGAGCTCCTCGATCGAGGGCGCGATCTCGAAGCCGCCGCTGAAGTCGGTCCAGTCGGGACGGCCGGCCAGCGTGGGCAGCTTCGAGACGGCAAGGTTGATCTTCACCACGCCCGAGCGGCTGGACCAGTGCTCGATGTCGTGCACGAACCCGGGCGGCAGGTCGGCCCGGTCCAGCTGGTGGAGGAAGGTGATCTGCGGGTGACACGCCGACACCACGATGGGCGCCTGGAGCTCCTCGCCACCCTCCAGCACGACGCCGGCGACCCGGTCGATCCGCAGCCGGATCCGCTCGACGCGAGCGTTGGTCCGGATCTCGGCGCCGAACGACCTCGCGCTGCGCTCGAGGGCCTCGGCCACGGCGCCCATCCCACCCTCGGGCACGCCCCAGGAGCCGAGCGTGCCGTCCCCGACGTCGCCGATCGAGTGGTGGGCCATCACGTAGCCGGTCCCCGGCTCGTACGGGCCGGCCCACGTCCCGATCAGCCCGTTGATGGCCATCACCGCCCGGACCTGCTCGGAGACGAAGAACCGGTCGAGCAGGTCGGCCACGGACATCGTCATCAGCCGCGTGACCTCGCCCACCGTGCGGACGTCGAGGCCCCGGAGCCGCCACGCCAGGCGGAGCTGCTCCCACAGGTCCGACGGCCGGCGCGAACCGAGCCGCGGCGGCGTGCTCATCAGGAGCGGCCCGAGCACGGCGGCCAGGCCGCTCATCCACGCCTCCCACCGCTCGAGCGCGTCGGCGTCCGCCTTGGAGAACCGGGCGAACTCCTCGCGGTTCCGGCCGGGATCGTCGTACTCGACCATCACCCGGCCGTCGGGGAACGGGACCACGTAGGGCCCCACCGGGTGGACCCGGTAGCCGTGGCGTTCGAGCCGGAGGTCCCGGATGATCGTGTCCGGCATCAGGCTCATCACGTAGCTGAGCGTGGTGACCTTGAACTCCGGATGCTCGGGCCACGGCTGGTCGGTGGCGGCGGCCCCGCCGGTCTTGTGGCGCGCCTCGCAGACCACCACCCGGGCCCCCGCCCTGGCCAGGTAGGCCGCGGCGACCAGGCCGTTGTGGCCGCCGCCGACCACGATCGCGTCGTACCGGTTCGACATGGCCCTCCTCGGCGCGGATGCCGGGATGGAACCACACTCCTGAACGACCGTTCAACTCGACGGGCGAGCCTCGGACCCGTCTGGGCCGGCCGGGCGCGAGGTTCAGCTCACGAAGTACACGACGGTGACCACCAGGCCCACCGCGACCACCACGCCCCGGAGGGTCCGGGGCGGGATGCGGCCGGCCAGGCGGCCGCCGATCATCCCCCCGATCAACGCGCCGACGGCCATCGTCAGGGCTACCGACCAGACCACCTTGCCGGAGAACAGGAAGAAGACGGCGGCGGTCACGTTCACCACGAACGACAGCGCCTGCTTGAGCGCGTTGATCCTGGTCAGGGTGTCCTCGATCACCAGGCCGAGCACGGCCAGGACGATCACGCCCAGGCCGGCCCCGAAGTAGCCGCCGTACACCGACGCGGCGAAGGTCGGGACGACCACCCATGCCTCGTGGGGGTCGCCGCGGGCCCCCTCGGTGGTCCGCCGCAGGAGGTACGCGCGGACCCGCTCCTGCACCGCGAGCAGCAGCGTGGCCAGCAGGATCAGGTACGGGACGAGCTCGCGGAACAGCTCCTCGGACGTGATCACCAGCAGGATGCCGCCGGTCAGGCCGCCCACGATGCCGGCCGGGATGACCAGCCAGAGCCGGCGGCGCTGCCCCTCGAGGTCGCGCCGCTGGGCGACGGTGCCGCCGAGGTACCCCGGCGTCAGGGCCACGGTGTTGGTCACGTTGGCCCGGAGGCTCGGGACGCCGACCCCGGTGAGCGTGGGGAACGTGATGAGCGTGCCGCCCCCCGCCAGCGCGTTCACGGCGCCACCGGCCACCGCGGCGGCCGCCACGGCGACCTGGTCGAGGGCGCTCAGGCCCACCGCTGCCTCACCCCTCCTCCCGCCCGGGCACGGGCCACACGATACCGTCGCCGCGTCGGCGCGCCGTGGGAGCACCCTCGCCGTCGACGGGAGAGGGGCGGACGCGCGGAGCGCCCGCCCCCTCCACCGCTATCCCGCTCGGACCAGCGTCTCGGGTACGGCGCCGTCCACGCGCTCGGTGCGCGCCCCGCGGGTCGAGCGAAGGATCGGCACCACGACGCCGGCGCCGGCCATCGCGGTCAGGCCGCCGATCGCGTAGGCGCCCTGCGGACCGACCAGCCCGAGCACGGCCCCGGCCGCGGCCAG
>JBHGAT010000310.1:0-2774 GCA_041946645.1 Candidatus Velamenicoccus archaeovorus
ACGCTCCGGGTGCCGGGCGGGCTCGAGGCCGCCCAAGCGCTCCTGGCGGCCGTGCCGGGCGCGGCGGCGGCGATCGTGACGCCCGAGGGGATCGAGCTCCGGCTGGAGGGCTGGCCGGAGGAGGTGGAGCAGCAGACCGAGGCGGCCCGGCGGGTCGCGGCCGTCGCGGGCGCGAGCGACGACGCGCCGTTCCCTGGCTCGCGCCCGTGGGAGGACCGGCCGGTGGTGGCCGAGGCCGCGGTGCCGCCGTCGCGGCTCGACGCGCTCGTCGCGGCGCCCTTCGATGCGTGGGGCGCGCTCGCCGGCGTGGGCACGGCGTGGGTCGGGCTCGACGGCGCCGATGGCGACGGCTCGCTCGAGACGCTGCGCGGGCGGGCGGCCTCCCTCGGCGGCATCGCGCCGGTGATCCGGGGGCCCGGCGGCCTGGGCGACGCGCCGATCGCGGCGCCCCAGATCCAGCGGGGGATCAAGGCGGCCTTCGATCCGGCCGGGGTGCTCGCGCCCGGACGGTTCTGGGGAGGGCTCTGACGTGCCGGCCGAGGGCGGGAGGGCCGCGGGGCCGATCGGCGCGGAGCTGCCGGAGGGGGCGCGGTTCGTCGGCCCGACCTCGGGGCTCGCCCCCGCCTGGCGGCCCGGCGACGCGCCGACCGAGGACGACCTCGCGCGGTGCGTGGCCTGCGGCCTGTGCCTGCCGCACTGCCCCACCTACCGGCTGACCGGCCAGGAGGTCGCGTCACCCCGGGGCCGGATCGCCGCGATGCGCCTGGTCGCCGAGGGCCGGGCCGAGGTCGACCGCACGTTCGCGAGCTTCATGGAGGCCTGCCTGGTGTGCCGGGCTTGCGAGGACGTCTGCCCCTCGCACGTCCCGTTCGGCCGGCTGATGGAACGGGCCCGGGTCCAGATCGAGCCGCTGCGGCCGGGGCGCGCGCGGTTCGGCCGGTGGCTGGGCCTCGGCGTGGCCATCCCGCGCCGGCGCGTCCTCTCGCTCGCGCGAGCGCTCACGCCGCTCGCCCGCCCGTTCGTGGGCCGGCGGATCCGCGCGCTGGTGCCGCGCGGCGTCCGGGCCGGCCCGCGGGTCGCCGCCGTCACCGAGCCCCTGGGCGAGACCCGCGGCACCGTCGCGCTCCTCACCGGGTGCGTCCAGGACCAGTGGTTCCGCCAGGTGAACCGCGCCACCGCGCGGGTGCTCGCCGCCAACGGCTGGCGCGTCGTCGTGCCCCGAGGGCAGACGTGCTGCGGCGCGCTCCACGCGCACAACGGCCGGCTCGACGGCGCTCGGAAGCTGGCGCGCCGGAACCTCGCCGCGTTCGCCCAGGCCGACGACGTCGTGGTGAACGCGGCCGGCTGCAGCGCGCACATGCGGGACTACGGCGACCTCCTCGACACGCCCGAGGCGCACGCGCTCTCCGGGAGGGTGCGCGACCTCATGGCGTTCCTGTCCGAGGAGGGGATCCGCCCGCCGGGCGCGGGGCTGGAGGGCACGGCCTTCGAGGGGCCGGTCGCGTACCACGACGCCTGCCACGCGCTCCGCGCACAGGGGATCCGCGAGCAACCCAGGGCGCTGCTCCGGCAGATCCCCGGCCTGGAGGTCGTCGACATCCCGGAGGGCGACCGCTGCTGCGGCGCCGCCGGGATCTACGGCGTGACGCAGCCGGAGACCTCGGACGAGCTGATGCGGCGCAAGGCCGAGGCCGTCGCCTCGACCGCCGCGCGCGTGGTGGCCTCGGCCAACCCGGGCTGCTCGATCCAGATCGCCGCCGGGCTCCGACCCCTCGGGGCGGACGTGCGGGTCGTCCACCCCGTCGAGCTGCTCGACGCGGCGTACGCCCGCGCGGGGTCGCGGACGCCCGACGCGCCCGCGACCCCCGCCTGAGGCCTACATCATCATCGACATGGCCTTCGCGTTGTCGCTGGTGACCGCCACCGCGCGGTTCTTGGTGGCCAGGTAGACGGCCGAGAAGTTGATCCCGGCGTCGGCCATCTTGCGAGCCATCTCGCCCAGCGCGCCCGGCCGGTCCACGTCGGCGTCCACCGGCATCACGAGCGCCTCGGCCTCGCCCGAGACCTGGACGCCGGCACCCTCGAGCGCCGACCGCGCCGCTCCGGCGTCCTCGACGAGCACGTGGATGATCCCGCGCCCCTCGAACCCGAAGCCGGCGAACCCCTCGATGTTGATCCCGGCGCCCCCGAGCGCCTCCCCGACCTTCGCGAGCTCGCCCGGCCGGTCCTCCACCACGATGGTGAGATCCGTGGCCATCCCGCACCTCCCTTCCGAGGAAGCGGGTCTACCGCTCGAGGGTCGCGAGGTCAACCGCTCGTCCAGCCGGACCAGCCGGGGATCCCCCAGCCCACCCCGCTCACGCGCCGACGAACGCGCGGAGGCGGCGGCCGGCCTCCTCGAGCGTCTCGAGCTTCTTGCAGAACGCGAAGCGCACGAGATGGCGGCCGAGCTCGGGTCGCGCGAAGAACGACGAGCCCGGGACCACGGCCACGCCGGCGTCCTCGACCAGGCGGGTGGCCGCCTCGACGTCGTCGCCGAACCCGAGGTGCGAGATGTCGGCCATCACGTAGTAGGCCCCCTGCGGCGCCTTGGCCTCGAACCCGGTGTCGGCCAGGATCGACATCATCAGGTCGCGCCGCTCCCGGTACTCCCCGGCCTGCCGCTCGTAGAAGGTCTCGGGGAGGTTCATCGCGACCACCCCGGCCTCCTGCAAGGGCGCCGCGGCGGCCACCGTGAGGAAGTCGTGCATCCCCCGGATCCCGGCCATCAGCTC
>JBHGAT010000311.1:0-2768 GCA_041946645.1 Candidatus Velamenicoccus archaeovorus
CCCTCGTTCAGCTTCTCGAGCCCGATCCAGTCACACCAGGCTCTCCCTCCACGTCCGGTCCAGCGTCGCGTACGCCCCACCGAAGGCCGCCAGCTCCTCGGGCGTCCCGTCCTCGATGATCCGGCCGTGCTCCAGCACGAGGATCCGATCGGCGATCTCGACCGTCGAGAGCCGGTGGGCGATGATGAGCGCCGTTCGGTCGGCCAGCACCGTGCGAAGTGCTCGCTGCACGGCTCGCTCCGACGGCACGTCGAGGGACGAGGTCGCCTCGTCGAGGATGAGGACGGAAGGATCGGCGAGGAACGCCCGCGCGAACGCGACGAGCTGTCGCTGGCCGGCTGAAAGACGGCTGCCTCGCTTCTCCACCTCCGTGTCGTAGCCCTGCGGGAGCCGTTCGATGAAGTCGTGAGCGCCGATCGCACGAGCGGCGGCTTCGATCTCCTCGCCGGTGGCCTCCGGCCTGCCGAACGCGATGTTCTCGGCAACCGTGCCGCTGAACAGGAAGTTCTCCTGGGTCACCATGGCCACGACCCGCCGCAGCTGGGTCTCGGTCAGGTCACTCAGGGGCACGCCGTCCACGCTCACGATGCCCTCGTCGGGGTCGTAGAACCGAGCCAGCAGGCGGGCGATCGTCGTCTTGCCGGCGCCGGTCCGGCCGACGAGCGCCACCGTCTGCCCCGCGGGGATCCGCAGGTCCAGGTGGGGCAGGACCTCCAGGCCCTCGCGGTATCCGAACCGAACGCCCTCGAAGCCGACCTCGCCCCGCCAACCCCCGGCCGGCTCGGGCGCCGGCGACGCGGGCATCGGGACGGACGGGACCTCTTCGAGCACGCCCGAGAGCTTCTCCAGCGCGGCGGCCGCGCCCTGGAACGAGTTGTAGAACTCGCTGATCTCGGCCATCGGTTCGTAGAAGCGCCGAAGGTACAGGAGGAACGAAGCCAGGACCCCGATCTGCAGAGAGCCGCTCATCGCGCGCAAGCCGCCCACGAGCAGGACCGCGGCCGTGGTGACGTTGCCGATGAGTCGGATGCCGGGCCAGTAGATCGTCACGAGCTCGAAGGTGCGGTAGGTGGCCTTGCGATAGTCCTCGTTGACCTGCGCGAAGATCTCGTCGTTCCTGGACACACGCCGGAAGGCGTGCACCGCGCGGATCCCCCCGAGCGACTCGGTGAAGTGGGTGACGACCAGAGCCACCGCCGCGCGGGTCCGCCGATAGGCGGTGGTCGACTCACGTTGGAACCAACGCGAGAGGACCGCGAGCGGGACGAGTGGCGAGAGGGCCACGAGCCCGAGCGGCCAGTCGAGCACCAGCAGGATCGCTGCGATGCTCACGATCGACAGCACGGCCGTTATGAGCGTGTCGAACCCCGTCTGAAGGAGCTCCGTGATGGCGTCCAGGTCCGACGTGAGGCGAGAGATCACTCGACCGGATGTGTACCGCTCGTGGAACGCCAGACTCAGTCGCTGGAACTGGGCGAACACCCGCTCGCGAAGGTCGAGGAGCAGGTCCTGACCCACTCGTCCGGCACCGACGACGAAGATCCGGTACGCCACGGCCTGGATCCCCGCGGCGACGACGATGCCGCCCACGATCAGGTAGAGCGTGACCGGGTGCCCGGCCCGAACGGCGGGGACGCCACGGTCGATCGCCACGCCCACCAACCAGGGCCCCGCCATCAGGGCGGCGTGCCCCACGAGGATCGCCGCGATGAGCCCCCAGACCCGGGTCCGGTGAGGTGCGAGCAGCGAGCCGAGGAGCCGACGGCTCCGCCGTTGCAGCAGCGACGAGATGCGCCCCGAGACATGCTCGGCATCTTCCGCGGCCACGCCTCGCCACTGCTCGAGGGTCGTCATGATGCGAGCTCCTCGTCGGGCATCGCCGAAAGCACGGCGGCGTAGGCGGGCTCGTGGGCCATGAGCTCGCTGTGGGCACCGACGGCGATCACCGTACCGTCGTGAAGCAGCGCGACACGGTCCGCCAGCGCGACCGTGGACGGACGGTGCACCACCAGGAGAGCGGTGACGTCCTGGAGGACCCGTCCAAGGGCGTCCTCCACCAACGCCTCCGTCTCGATGTCGAGGGCCGAGAGGGGATCGTCGAGCACGAGGACCCGAGGTCGGGTGATCGCCGCCCGGGCCAGGGCCAGGCGCTGCCGCTGACCTCCCGACAGCGAAAGGCCCTGCTCTCCGATCCGTGTGTCGAGGCCCCAGGGCAGCTCGTAGACGAACTCGGCTTGGGCGAGCTCGATGGCGGCCCGGATCGCCTCATCGGAGGCTCCCGGACGCCCCAGGGTCAGGTTCTCCCGAACGCTCATCGAGAACAGCGTGGGGTCCTCGAAGGCGACCGCGACCTGGCTCCGGAGCGACGAGAGCGTCAGGTCGCGGATGTCTCGGCCGTCGAGCGTCACCCGGCCCCGCGTGACGTCGTACAGGCGCGGGAGCAGGCAGGCGAGCGTGGTCTTCCCCGAGCCCGTCGCTCCGGCGAGCGCGAGCGTCTCCCCCGGCTCGATCACCAGATCGATGCCGCGAAGCACGTCGTCGTTCTCGGACCGTGCCGAGGGATAGCGGAACCAGACGTCTTCGAAGGCCACCCTGCCGCGAGCCCGGATCAGCGGCGTCGCGCCGGGGCGGTCGCCCATCCCCGTCGGTTCGTCGAACACCTCCCGGATCCGTTCGGCCGCCGTCGCCGCCTCCTGCGCGAGCGCCAGGATCCATCCGAGGTCGATCACCGGCCACTGGAGGAGCACCAGCATCGAGGTGAACGCCAC
>JBHGAT010000312.1:0-2748 GCA_041946645.1 Candidatus Velamenicoccus archaeovorus
GCGGAGGAGGGCGCCGACCAGCGCGGAGGCCAGTGCCGCGAACCCCCCGATCGTCACGAACCGCGCCCCGGCGCGGAGCCGGCGCTGCCCGGTCACGCCGCCCGCCCACCAGCCGAGGAGGAAGAGGCAGGTCACGGACAGCGCCGCGGCGGCCGCCGTGGCCCACCGCACGGGGAGGACGGCGAAGGGCGCGAGCGGAACCGCGGCCGCCACGACGGCCGCGGCGAACGTCACGCTCGCCGCCACCAGCGGATCCTTCAGGGCTCCGGCGGAGCCACGCGCACCTCCACCGTTGCGCTCGAGGTCGTGCTCCGCGCGGGTCGCCGTGTACAGCACGCCGCCCATCGACACCGCCTCGGCCACGCCGGCGGCCATCCCGGCCAGCGCGATCGCCTCGAGCTTCCCCGAGCCGATGGCCACGCCGAGCACCACGGCCAGCACCGTCGTGAGGTTGTCCTGCGCGCCCATGATGATCTCGCGCAGGCTCCCCGCGGCGGCCGCACGCGCCCCCGATCCGATCATGGCCCCAGGGTCCCCCACGAGCGACGACGTCCCCCGGGCCGAACGACCGTCGCCGCACGGGTCGGATGGCGAGGGGGAGGATCGTCAGCCGGGGACGATCCGGGTGCCGGTCTCGCCGGCCAGGGCCCGCTCGACGTTGTCCGGATCGGTGATGACGGCCGTGCCGCCGGTCTGCGCGACGAAGTCGACGGCCGCCTCGATCTTCGGGGCCATGCTGCCCTTGGCGAAGTGGATCCCCTCCTCGAGGTAGGTCCTGGCCTCCGAGAGCGTCAGCCGGTCCACCCATTCCTGCTCCGGCGTGCCGAACCGCAGGGCGACCTTCTCCACCGCCGTGCTGATCACGAACAGCTCGGCCGGCAGGCGCGAGGCCAGGAGCGACGAGGCGCGGTCCTTGTCGATCACCGCGGCGATGCCCTGCAGGTTCCCGTCCGCGTCGGCCACCACCGGGATGCCGCCGCCGCCCACGCTGATCGTGACGATGCCCTGTGCCAGCAGGGACCGGATCACGTCCTCCTCCACGATCCGCATCGGCTTGGGTGACGGCACCACGCGCCGCCACCCGCGCCCCGCGTCCTCGATCACGGTCCAGCCCTCCTCGTCGCGGCGCCGGGCGGCTTGCTGCTCGTCCATGTAGGAGCCGATCGGCTTGGTGGGGTTCGCGAACGCGGGATCGTCGGGGGCGACCTCCGTCTGCGTGATCACGGTGACCGCGTGCTTGTCCAGCCCCAGCCGGGCGAAGTCGTTGTACAGGTTCTGCTGGAGGGCGTAGCCGATCGCCCCCTGGCTGTCGGCGCCGCACACGTCGAGCGGGACCTCGTGGAGCTCGTGCGCCGCGAGCTCCGAGCGCCGCAGGATGAAGCCCACCTGGGGGCCGTTGCCGTGCGTGATGGCCACGTCCCAGCCCGCTCGGATCATCCCGGCGATGTGCCAACAGGTCTCGCCCGCCGCGATGTACTGGTCCCGCACGCTCTGGTGCATCTTGTCCTTGATCAGCGAGTTGCCACCGATGGCCACGACGGCCGTGCGATGTCCCATGCCGCCACTCCTCGTCGGATGCAGGTGGTCACATTGTGGCCCCTCGGGGGCGAGGGACCCGGTAGGTACCAGGACCGGTCCCCGCCGGGCCAACGTCGCTTGCCCGGATCCTGCCTGGACGGTACACCTGCGCTGGGCCGCATCCGAGCGTGTGCTGGGTCGAGCGACCCGAGAGGGGATGTCGGACGTGCGCGCGAGCCGACGCCGGCTGCGGCGCTCGTGGTGGTCCCGGTGAGCTGGTGGCTGCGGCCGCCTGCCGAGCGCTCAAGCGAGCGGCTCGAACCGCGCGGTGAAGTGCCGGAGCCGGGCAGGCGCCTCCACGATGCGGTACCCCGGCAGGCTCGCCGCGTCCGCCGCGACCGAGCGCACGACCTCGATCACGTAGTCGATGTGCGACTGCGTGTAGGTGCGGCGGGGGATGGCCAGGCGCACCAGGTCCATCGCCGCCGGTCCCTCGGTCCCGTCCGGGCGGCGGCCGAACATCACCGTCCCGATCTCGCAGGCGCGGATCCCGCCGGCCACGTACAGGGCCACCGCGAGGGACTGGCCCGGGTAGCGGAGCGGCGGGACGTGGGGGAGCAGGGCTCGCGCGTCCAGGTACACGGCGTGACCGCCCACCGGTCTCACCACGGGCACCCCGGCCCGGACGAGGGCCTCGCCGAGGTACTCGGTCGAGCGGATCCGGTACCGGAGGTAGTGCTCGTCGACGCACTCGCGGAGCCCCTGGGCGATCGCCTCGAGATCGCGCCCGGCCAGGCCGCCGTAGGTGGGGAAGCCCTCGATCAGGATCAGGAGGTTGCGGCAGCGCTCCGCCCAGTCTTCGTCGTTCAGCGCGAGCCAGCCGCCGATGTTGGCCATGGGGTCCTTCTTGGCGCTCATCGTCATCCCGTCGGCGAGGGACGCCATCTCGCGCACGATGTCGGGCACCGTGCGGTCCGCGTAGCCCTCCTCGCGCAGCTTCACGAACCACGCGTTCTCGGCGAACCGGCACGCATCCAGGAACAGCGGCACCCCGAACCGGTCGCACAGCACCCGCACGCCGCGGAGGTTGGCCATCGACACGGGCTGGCCGCCGCCCGAGTTGTTCGTGACGGTGACGAAGACCACGGGCACGCCGCCGTCACGCTCCTCGAGCAAGCGCTCGAGCGCCCCGAGGTCCACGTTGCCCTTGAACGGATGGATCGCGGCCGG
>JBHGAT010000313.1:0-2735 GCA_041946645.1 Candidatus Velamenicoccus archaeovorus
GCGAACCGCTCGAACGCTTCCGGCCCGAGCCTCCCCGCCTCCCTCACGAACATCGGGAACTCGGGCCACTCCTCGGCCAGGCGGAACACCGCGTGGATCACGGCTTCGGCCCGGTCCCAGTACGCCTCCTTGCCCTCGAGCGCCTCCGCCAGCGCCTCGGCCAGCCGCTTGCCGGCCGCGGCCAGGCACGCCTCGAGCAGCGCCTCCTTGGTGGGGAAGTAGTAGAGCAGCGTCTGCTTGCGGATCCCGGCGGCCGAGGCGATCGCGTCCAGGCTGGCCCCGTGGTAGCCCTCGCGGCCGAAGTGACGGATCGCCTCCTCGATGAGCTCGTGCCGGCGCCGTTCCCCGCCCGTCCGGGTCATCGCCAGGTCGGACGCTTCCCCGTCCGCTTGACCGGCCTGGTCCCCTCCCAGGTCCGCAGCCACCGCGGCCCCGCCGGGCCCGCCATCTTGGGCGTCTCCCCGGCCGCCGAGCGCCGCCGGGCCTCCCACCAGCTCGTCCGGTCCTCGTCGAACAGCTCGGCGATGGCCTGCTGCATCCGCAGCGACAGCTCCTGGTGGGTCTCGCCCTCACGGGGCCGGAGCGCCTCGCCGTACCGGACCCGGATCGGCGGGCGACCCCTCTTGGGCCAGTTCCGGCCCTTGGGCATGGCCTGGTAGGCCCCGACGATCGCGATCGGCACCACCGGCATCCCCATGTCGAGGGCCAGCCGCGCCGTCCCGTGGCGGAACCGCTGGACCCACCCGTCGGTCGTCCGCGTGCCCTCGGGGAACACGATGAGGTTCCACCCGTCGCGGATCAGCTCGCGGGCCTTGGCCGTGGCCCGCTCGCCGCCGCCGCGCTCGATGGGGAACCCGCCGTACACCAGCGCCGTGAACGCCGAGCGCCACCACACGTCGAAGAAGTAGTCCTTGGCTGCCGCCGTCGCGGTCTTGTCCCGCCACTTGAGCGGCAGCGTGGTCAGGATCAGCGTGGCGTCCAGGTGGCTCGAGTGGTTCGAGAAGAACATCACCGGCGGACGCAGCGCGTCGAGGTGCTCGAGCCCGTGCACGCTCGGCGTGGTCTCGTTCCACACGATCGGCCGCATCACCCCGGCCAGCACCAGGTCGCGCGCGGCCCGGCCGGCCCCGGTCCGGGCCCAGTCCGTGGGGAACTCCCAGCGCTCGGCCGGGGGCGTGACGCCCTCGGCGCTCTGCGGCACCACGGGGTGCCGGCCCCACCGCCACCCCCGGGCGACGTCGCGGACCTCGTCGACGAACGATCGCTTCGGGCTCATCAGCGCACGTCCGCGATCGTGTGCGGGGGATAGTGGAGGTACGTGATCGAGGGCGAGCGCCCCACCGTGTCCTGCGCCATCTCCAGCGCGTCGCGGAACGTCGAGGCCGAGCGGTACCCCATCCGCTCGCACGACCTCCGGTTGCCGCCCACCACGATCACGTCGCCCACGTAGTCGAGCGCGTGCGCGCCCCAATACCACATGTAGAACGGGTGGACGCCGTGGTACGCGTGCGAGGTCCGGTACAGGTGGATGTACCAGGGATCGGTGGCGTACCGGTGCTCGTACTTGGACTCGATCGTCGAGGGGTCGGTCGTCTCCGAGAGGACCTCCTCGAAGAAGTCCACGTAGCTGGGGTGGTGCACCTGGTGGAACTCCCACGGGACCGGGTGGAACATGATCACGGCGCCGCCCGGCCGGACCACCGGCTTGTTCCGGTACATGTTGAACAGGTAGCCGAGCCCCAGGCAGTGGACGAGGATCGGGTTCATGATCGAGTTCACGTTGTAGGGACCGAGGTACGGGATCCCCAGCACCAGCACGTCGCTCTGCCCCTCGACCTCGACGAGCTGCTGCTCGTGGAGCCTGGCCAGGGTGCGCTCGTGGACGGCGTCGGTCTGCCCGGCGTTGATCCCCGAGAGCCCGTAGGGTGCCTTCATCCGCAAGAACACCTGGTGGCGGACCTTGTCCGGCGACAGGTCGTTCATCTTCTTGGCCGCCAGGTACGTGGTCTGGTCCCTGACCGACCACTCCCACTCGCGCTTGTTCATGAACCCGAACGGGTCGGGGAACACGTCGTTGGTGAGCGTGGTCTCGATCGTGAAGATCTTCAGCCCGGCGTCGGCCAGGACCTTCCCCATCCGCGCGCACGAGTCGTGGATCGCGCTCCGGCCCGGTCGGGGGTCCATGTACGAGCGCGAGTGCAGCATGGTCTCCACGTTGTGGTGCGGCTTCACGCTCCGGTAGCTGGCGAACCCGACCGGCACGGACTTGTGGCCGCCGTCCATCGCCACCAGGTTGATGTTCACGTAGACGACCAGGTCGGACTCGGCCACCCGCGTGTTGATCTCGACGTCCTCGCCCTTGGAGGTCGTGCCGAAGTACGTCAGGTTGTCGTGGTCCTCGGCGTCGTGGTTGGAGAGATCGCGCGGGTAGAAGGAGCGGTGCACGCGCTCGCCCACCGCGTGCTTGATCTCGGCGCTGGTCATCCGGCGGTGGAGCGAGTTGGCCATGATGATCTTGAGGTCCTCGACGCCCCTTCGCGCCGCGAGCTCGACGACCTCCTCGATCACCAGCTGCCGGATGTCGGGTGACCGCATCGGCGGGAGCGGCAGCGAGATGTCGTCGACGCCGATCGTGAGCTTCATGCCCGGCTTGAGCAGCGCCTCGAGGGGCTCCATGTCGAGCGGGTTGGCCAGCGCGCGGCGGATCGCGCCGCGCACGTCCTTGATGCCCGGCA
>JBHGAT010000314.1:0-2733 GCA_041946645.1 Candidatus Velamenicoccus archaeovorus
GCGACAGCAGCACCGTGGCGGACGACATGTCCAACTCTCCCTCGAGGGCGAAGGCCCCCGGCTCCTGGAGCTGGCGGATCGTGAGCAGATCCATGGCCTCCCCCTGATCGGGTGTCTGACGTCAGACAGGTTACGCCATCTCGGCCGATCCGGTGGGATCTGGCGGATCCGGCGCCTCCCCGCACGGGGTGGCCCTCCCGTAGACTCCCCGCGGGGCCGGGGTTCGTGAGGGGAGGGGCGTGGGCAGGAGACGCTCGATCGCCGGGTTCGTCGCGGTCGTGGCGCTCACGATCCCCTGCCTCGTTTCGTGCCGTGCGACGCCCATGCGCTCCGTTCCGCCCCTCTCGGACCCTGCGGTCACGGTCGGCTCGTTCGACTTCCCGGAGAGCGAGCTCCTGGCCTGGATGTACGCGGGGGCCATCCGGGCTGCGGGGATCCCCGTGCGCGTGATCGCCGCGGCCGGACCGCGGGAGGTCGTGGAGCCCGCTCTGCGGGCCGGGCTGGTCGAGCTGCTGCCCGAATACGCCGGCACGGCCGTACAGTTCCTGTCCGGGGGAGGGATCCTGCCGTCCTCCGACGCCACCCGGACCCACGCCGATCTGCTCCGCGAGCTCTCGGGGACCGGCGTCGTGGTGATGGCGCCGGCGCGGGCACAGGACGCGAACGCCCTCGTCGTGACCTCGGCCACCGCACGGCGATACGGGCTCCGGAGGGTGAGCGACCTCGCGCGGGTGTCCCCCGGGCTGGTCTTCGGCGGGCCGCCGGAGTGTCTGCAGCGACCGCTGTGCCTCCCGGGCTACGGCCGCACCTACGGCCTGCGGTTCCGGACGTTCGTGCCGCTGGACGTGGGCGGCCCTCTGACCGTCCAGGCGCTGGTCTCGAACGAGATCGACGTCGGCCTGCTGTTCACGAGCGATCCCGCGATCGCCGACCGAGACCTGGTCCGGCTCCGCGACGACCGCGGGCTGCAACCGGCCGAGAACGTCACACCGCTGATCCGCGCGGAGACGCTCGAGCGGTTCGGCGAGCCGCTCCGCCGAGCCATCGACGCGGTCTCGGCCCGGCTCACCACGGCCGTCCTCGTGGCCCTGAACGAGCGGCTCCTGGCCGGGGTCTCCCCGTCGCGCGCGGCCGCCGAGTGGCTCTCGGCGGAGGGCCTGGCATGAGCGGGGGCGGCCGCCCGCCGGTCCGGCTGCGAGGGCCGTCCGCCGTCGCCGGGAGCGGCCGTCGCCGTCGTCCCAGCGGCGAACCGCCGCCCCTGCCCCGCGAGCTGGGCCTGAGCGGGCACATCTGGCTGGTGCTGCTGGTGCTCCTGACCTTGGTGGGGGCGGCCGCGCTCAGGTTCGAGCCGCTGCTCGAGCTCACCAACCGGATCGACGCGGCGATCCTGCAGACGATCACGGCCGTGCGGACCCCGTGGCTCACGACGGCGATGCGTGCCGTCAAGGTGGCGGGGTCGGGGTGGGGCGTGGTGGTGGGGGCGTGGGCGATGGTGCTGGCGCTCGTGGTGCTCCGCCGAGGGCGGCACCTGCTCGTGTTCCTGCTGAGCCTGGCGGCGATCGAGTTCACCGTCGCGGCGATCGTCAAGTCGAGCACGCGCGCTCGGCCCTTCGACCTCGAGATTCTCTCGGGCTGGGGCGGGTCCTCGTCCCTGTCGCCGCCGGTGATGCTGCTCGCGGCCGTTGCGATGGGCATCTGCTTCACGCTGGTCCCCGCGGGCCGGGCCAGGACCCTCGCGCTGGGCGTGAGCGGCGTGGCGGTCGCCCTGGTGGCGGCCTCGAGGCTGTACCTCGCCGTCGATCATCCCTCGGACGTCGCGATGGCGGTTGCCTTCGGGTCGGGGGTCCCCCTGCTCGCCTACCGGCTGTTCGCGCCCAACGAGGCGTTCCCGGTGCGGTACCGACGGGGGAAGGCGGCGCACCTGGACGTCACCGGTGCGCGGGATGCCGCGATCCGCCGGGCGGTGCGCGACCAGCTGGGGCTGACCGTGGTCGATGTCAAGCCGGTCGGCCTGGCCGGCTCGGGCGGCTCGACCCCCCTCCGCCTCACGGTGGCGGGGGACCCCGACCGATACCTGTTCGCCAAGCTCTACGCCAAGAGCCACGTCCAGGCCGACCGTTGGTACAAGATCCTCCGCACCATCCTCTACGGCCGGCTGGAGGACGAGACGCCCTTCCAGACCGTGCGGCGATTCGTCCAGTACGAGGACTACACCCTCCGGCTCCTCCGGAGCGACGGCCTCCCGGTCCCCGAGCCCTACGGGATCGTGGAGATCACGCCCGAGGCCGAGTACCTCATCGTGATGGAGTTCTTCGACGGCGCGGTGGAGCTCGGCGACGCGGTCGTCGACGACGGGATCATCGAGCAGGGCCTGGCGCTGGTCGCCAGGATGTGGGAGGCGGGGCTCGCCCATCGCGACATCAAGCCGGCGAACCTGATGGTCCGTGACGGTGAGCTGCTGCTGATCGACGTGTTCTTCGTCCAGGTCCGGCCCTCGCCGTGGCGCCAGGCGGTCGACCTCGCGAACATGATGCTGGTGCTCGCCCTGCGCACCGACGCCGAGCGCGTGTACCGGCGGGCCCTCGAGCGCTTCACCCCCGACGAGATCGCCGAGGCCTTCGCCGCGGTGCGCGGTCTGGCCAGCCCCACGCAGCTCCGCGCCGCCCTCAAGCGCGACGGCCGCGACCTGGTCGCCGAGTTCCGGCGGCTGGCACCCGGGCGGCGGCCTATCGC
>JBHGAT010000315.1:0-2706 GCA_041946645.1 Candidatus Velamenicoccus archaeovorus
GCAACGCGGGCGTGCGCCATCATGGAACGGACGAACACGGCCCGCAGCGCCCCCTCGATCGGCAGGTTCTCGAGGTAGCGCCCACGGCCCGAGAGGAACCGCGGGTCCTCCGTGCGGTGGACGACGCTGCCGAAGATCGAGGTGGTCATGCGAGGCCACACTCTACGAGCCCACACTCGAGAGGAGGGCACCGTGACGGACGGCCCGTGGCGGCGGCGGGCGCTGTGGATCGCGATCGCGCTGACGGTCCCGGCCTTCGCGCTCCCGGTCCTCCAGAGCAGCCGGGCCCCCGCCGCCACCGGGATCCGGGCCCGCACCGTCCTGGGCGGGCTGAATGCCCCCACGGCGTTCACGTTCGGGCCCGGCGGGACGATCTGGTACGTCGAGAAGGCGACGGGGCGGATCCGCGTGGCCGACCCGGCGGGAGGGACCGACCGGGTGTTCGCCGACGTCCCGGGCGTGAACGCCGAGGGCGAGCGGGGGATGCTCGGCATCGCGCTGCACCCCCGGTTCCCCGACCGGCCTTTCGTGTACGTCTACGCGACCCGGTCCGTGCGGGGGCACCTGCGGAACCAGATCGTCCGCCTGACCGACCGGGAAGGCAGTGGGGCGAACCTCCGGGTGATCTTCAGCGCCCCGGCCAGCCCGAGCCCGTACCACAACGGGGGGCGCATCCTGTTCGGGCCCGACGGCATGCTGTACGCGATCGTCGGCGACGGGCACGACGCCGCCAACGCGCAGGACCGCACGGCGAACGACCGGGGGAAGCTCCTGCGGATGACGGCTGGCGGGAGGGCGCCGGCCTCCAACCCCTTCCCGCGGAGTCGGATCTGGGCCTACGGGATCCGCAACTCGTTCGGGTTCGCCTTCGACCCACGGAGCGGCCGGTTGTGGGAGACCGAGAACGGTCCGTCGTGCAACGACGAGCTCAACCGCATCGCCCGGGGACGGAACTTCGGCTGGGGCCCCTCCGAGACCTGCGCCGGGCAGGCCCCCCGGAACACCAACCGCGACGGCCCCCGCCCGGTGCTCCCCGAGCGCTGGTACACGCCGACGATCGCGCCGACCGGCATCGCGTTCTGCGAGCGGTGCGGGCTCGGCGCCGCGAGCGACGGGACGCTGTTCTTCGGTGCCTACAACACCGGGGCGATCCGCCGGGTGCGGCTGAGCCGGGACCGTCTCGGCGTGGTGAGGCAGACCGTGGTCTACACGCATCCGCGAGGCATCTTCTCGATGGAGGTCGGCCCCGACCGCGGCGTGTACTTCTCCGACGCGCAGGGCATCTACGAGCTGGTGCGCTGATCCGGCGGATCCGGGGGCGCGCCGGGGCCCGGCGTCCACCGTTCGGCGCGAGGGGTGTACCGTGGGAGGGTCGGGACGTAGCGACGCCCGACCCGCGGGAGGTGATGCGGTGAACATCGGCCAGCCACGCCGGGTGATCGAGGTCGAGCCCGTCTCCCTGCCGGTCCCCGAGGTCTTGCCGGAGCCGGAGCCCGTCACGGAGACCGAGCCCGCACCGATCGAGACGCCGACCCCCTAGCCCACCGTGCTGCGGACGGACGACCGCCCGGCGCGGCCCGAGCTCACCGAGCCGGTGATGGCCTGGCGAGCCTGGACGCTCTCCACCGGCCGCCGAGGCGTCCGCTTGGAGCCGATCGCCGGGCGGCGGAGCGCGTGGCCCCCGGGCGAACCGGCCCGGGCCTCGTGCCCCCGACACTGCCGGCCGGTGCCGGGGCTGCTGTGCCTGTGCGGCCTGTACGCGACCCGCGACCCGCTCCTGCTCCGGCAGGCTCGGAGCCCGGCCGCGATCGGGCGGGTGGCGCTCTGGGGCCGGATCGTCGAGCACGACCACGGGTACCGGGCCGCGTTCGGCTATCCCGCCCGGCTCGCCCTGGTGTGCATGTTCTGCTTCTGGCAGTGGGGACCCCAGCGGGCCCGGGCCGATGTCGTCGCGCGGCTCCGCCGGGGGCGGCTGCTCCCCCTCTGCGAGCCGCACGTGGCGACGGCCAACCGGTACGGGTTCCGGACGCCGGACCCGACCCCGGCCCATCGCGTCCAGGCCGCGCTGCTGGACGCCTACGCGGTCGACGTGTTGCCGCTCCAGGTCGACGGCTGAACGGCGTCCCGCCCGAGGCGGCTAGCGCTCGGGAGCCTCGTCCTCGCCCGTAGCCGAGATCCGGTGACGGGCGGCCGCTGCCCTGGTCAGGCGCTCACGCAGCGACAGACCCTCCTTGCTGGGGGTCACGTGGCGCTCGGGCAGGTCCTCGCCCACGGCGTCCCCATCCGCCGGGGAAGCGGACCCATCGCCACCCTCCCCGCCGCCGGGGGGCTCCACGTCCCCGGCCGAGGTGTCGGCGACCCACTCCGGGGGAGCCATCGCGTCGAAGGCCGATGTCAGCTCGTCTCCTGCTCCGACGGGCCCGCCGTTCGACGCCTCCACCCGCATGGGGCGCGGGACGGGTCCCTCGCCCTGGAGCTCGCGGAGCCGCTCCTCGGCCTCCTTGGCCCGCCGGGCGGTCTCCGTCATCTCGTACTGGGTGTTCGCGAGCGCCTGCTGGGTGCGCTGCAGCTCCGAGATGTCGGTGCGGCGCTGGGCTTCGAGCTCGGCGATCCGCGCCTGCAGGTCGGCCACCAGGGCCGGGTTCGTCCCCCCGCCACCGCCGGCGGGCGGAGCGGTCCTGAGGGACTCGAGCTCGGTGCGGGCCG
>JBHGAT010000316.1:0-2692 GCA_041946645.1 Candidatus Velamenicoccus archaeovorus
TCGCTCAGCCGGCGCTGCCGCCCCCGGCCGGGGCCACGGCCCGGTGCGCATCGCCCAGGAGCTGCTCGTCGGTCATGCCCCTGCGGGTCCGCTGGGAGATCGCGTAGATCGCGATGCCCGACACCACGGAGACCCCGGTGATGCCGAACATCCAGGCGTTCCACTCCGCGAGCGTGGGGAACCCGGCCGGGTACCACGATCCCACGAAGATGAAGAACACCGCCGCGACGTTCACCATCGTGCCGACCGCTCCACACACGTAGAGCCATCCCACCGGCACCCGGCGCGCCTGCTCGAACTTCGCCGGCGCCGCACGCTTGGCGAAGAAGATGTCGAGGAAGAGCAGGGCGGTGGAGATGCACCAGACGATCGTGAGCCCGGCATACAGGGCGTAGAAGACCTTGTACGGGTCGCGCCCGCCGGCGCCGAGCAGGAAGAACACGACCACCGCGATCACGGTGGCGATCGCGGTCTGCAGGATCACGGCGTTGGCCGGGACCTTGTTCCGGTTGACCTGGCCGATCTGGTGCGGGAGCCGCTTCTCCATCCCGGACACGAACAGCAGCCGGGCGAACGCGTAGTTGTAGACCACGGTGGCGGTCAGGAACACCCACGCCAGGATCAGCGCCACCACGGCGCCGAGCCCCTTGCCCATCGCCGCCGCGACGGCCTCGGCACCGCCGGTGGTGCCGTTGGCCCCGCCGGCCTGGATCGCGACCATGTTGCCCCACGTGGTCCACAGGTAGGCACCCATGACGATGATGCAGCCCCACAGCAGGTAGGTCCTGATCGCCTTCTCGCCGCCCCGCACCTCGACCCCCATGTTCAGCGGGGTCTCGATCCCGAGCAGGGCGAGGATCGCGAAGGAGAAGAACGTCAGGTTGGCGGGCACCCCGAGGGCAAGCTTGTCGCCCTGGAAGATGTCCCACCCCGACCCGGTGAAGGACGTCGCCGACGGGTTCCCCTTGAGGAGCCACACGACACCCGACAGCCCGATGAGGAAGATCGCGGCTGCATAGGCGAAGAACTGGACGTTCACGTAGTTCTGGGTCAGTCGCATCCGCAGCAGCGACATCGTCGCGCTGAACCACAGCACGGCGAGGACGACCAGGCCGATCTGCCAGTTCTCCGTCAGGATGGACGCGTCGAAGAACGCCGCGACCTGCTGGATGAAGTTCGCGACGAGGATGCCCGCAGCCACCATGACGATCGGTCCCGGCCACCAAGCGACGAACCCGGCGAAGAACCCCCAGAACGGCCCCAGGGCCTTGTGGGTCCACACGTACAGGGACCCCTCCTCGGGGAACATCCGTCCGAGCTGCGCCGTAACGAACGCACCCGTGATGAGGAACGTCGCGAAGGCGACGATCCAGAAGATGAACACCGAGGGTCCCGCGAACTGCACCCCGGCCGAGTTGTTGATGAACAGGACGATCGCGACGAACACCACGACCAGGTCGAACGGCCCGAGGGTCCTCGCGACGAGGACGGGCGCGACCTTCTCGGAGATCATGACCTGCTCGTCGGACCCGTTTGCCATGCGCCACCCCCCTTCCACCGTGGGTGGAGCCTCGCGGGCCGGCCCCTGACAGCACGCCGAAGCTCGCATCCTGGCACTCATGGCGGAGCCTGTCCAGCCAGCGTTCCGCCGCCATCGCTCCGTCGAGCACCGGGACGGAGAGCGTGGGAGGGACGTGGAGCGACGGGCGCGGCCGCCGATCCCGGCGGGCCGGCCCGAGGTCCGTCTCGCGCTACGCGGCCTCTCGGCGCCGCTGCGAGACCCGAGCGGGCAGTGAACGGACCGTGGCCGCGTGACGGGGCCACAGGATCCAGGCCACCAGGCCCGCGGCGAGCGCGAGCAGCACGCAGCCGACGGTGATCAGGAGCCAGGCCGGCTCGCCGCCGGCCACCTGGGGCGTCGGGGGAAGCGAGATCCCGAGCATCGTGTCCACCTCCGATGCCAGGGTCCCGCTCCACCGACACGCCGTCCCCGGCCGTTGGTCCTTGGTCCGGGGAGCCGTTCCGCCCTACGGCCGGGCGGGACGGGCGGGTGGTCGTGTCGAGACGCGCCCCCGCTCGGCCAGGTAGCGGGACGCCGTCTCGAGCAGGCGGGCTCGAGCGCCGCCGTAGACCTGTGACCCGGGGAGGTACCGCTTGGGGGCCTTGGCCACGAAGGTGTAGTTCGGGTCGCACACGTTGGCCACCGGGCTCTCCGAGATCTGTGTCACGAGCTGGTAGGCATCCAGCCTGTCGAGCCGGTGCTCCTCGGCCAGCCACGAGACCAGATCGCTGTGCGCGATCCGGAACGCGTCCTCCAGGGGACGGGCCGAGCCCGTGGACATGATGTACGTGTCGTCCTCGAGCCGCGGCCAGGGGGTGAACCTGCCCTTGATCAGGTCCACGATGAGGACGGTGTCCATCGCGCCCTCCACGGCGACGCCGCAGGTCTCGCCCTCCCCCTGGCGGTAGTGACCGTCGCCGATCGAGAACAGCGCCCCCTCGACGTTCACGCCGAGGTAGCAGGTCGCGCCGGGTCGCATCTCGGGGGTGTCCATGTTGCCGCCGTGGGCGCCGGGGACCAACGGTGAGCGCACCTCGAGGTTGGCGGGCGCGACCCCCACGGTGCCGTGCATCGGCTCGAGCGGGAGCTCCACCGAGAGATCGCTCCGCCGGGCCTGGTACCGCACGGTCC
>JBHGAT010000317.1:0-2679 GCA_041946645.1 Candidatus Velamenicoccus archaeovorus
CGCGAGGTCAGCCGATCGGCACCTCCGGCAGCCCCGCCATCGCGGCCTCCTGGTCCGCCGGATCGAACTCGACCTCCGGCAGGCGGCCGTTCAGGTAGTCGTCGTACGCCTGCATGTCGAAGTGCCCGTGGCCGGACAGCCCGAGCAGGATCACCCGCTGCTGCCCCGCCTCGCGGGCTGCCACGGCCTCGTCGATCGCGCCCTTGATCGCGTGGGCGGACTCCGGCGCCGGCACGATCCCCTGGGTCTGCGCGAAGAGCACCGCCGCCTCGAACACCTCGTTCTGCGTGTACGCGGCGGCCTCCATGTGGCCCTCCTTCACCAGCAGCGAGAGGGTCGGCGCGTCCCCGTGGTACCGGAGCCCGCCGGCGTGCACCGGCGCCGGGACGAAGTCGTGGCCGAGCGTGTACATCGGCAGGAGCGGCGTCATGCCGGCCGTGTCCCCGAAGTCGTACGCGAACCGGCCCTTGGTCAGCGTCGGGCACGCGGCGGGCTCCGTCGCGAGGAACCGCATCCCGGGCGTCTCCCCGCGGAGCTTGCCGCCCATGAACGGGTACGCGAGACCCCCGTAGTTGGAGCCCCCGCCGACGCACCCCACGACCACGTCGGGCCGCTCGCCGGCCAGCTCCATCTGCCGCTGGGCCTCGAGCCCGACCACGGTCTGGTGGAGCAGCACGTGGTTCAGGCACGAGCCGATCGAGTAGTTGGTGGCGCCGTCGGTGGCCGCGACCTCGATCGCCTCGCTGATCGCGATGCCGAGCGAGCCGGTGGAGTCCGGGTGCGCCTCGAGGATCTTCTTGCCGGCCTCGGTCGTGCTCGAGGGCGAGGGACGGACCTCCGCACCGAACGTCTCCATGAAGATCCGCCGGTACGGCTTCTGCTCGAACGACGCCTTGACCATGAACACGAGGCACTCCAGACCGAAGAAGCGGCACGCCATCGAGAGCGAGGATCCCCATTGCCCGGCACCGGTCTCGGTGGACATCCGGCGGATCCCCGCCTCCTTGTTGTAGTAGGCCTGGGCCACCGCCGTGTTCGGCTTGTGGGACCCGGCCGGCGAGGCGCCCTCGTACTTGAAGTAGATCCTGGCCGGCGTCTCGAGCGCGCGCTCCAGCCGGACGGCCCGGTGGAGCGGCGTCGGCCTCCACAGCCGGTAGGCGTCGAGCACCGGCCCCGGCACGTCGATCCACGGATCGGCCGAGACCTCCTGGGCGATCAGCGCCTCGGGGAACAGCGGCGCGAGCAGGTCCGGGGTCACCGGCTCCCGGGTCCCGGGGTGCAGCGGCGGGAGCGGCGTCATGCCGACGGCGACCATGTCCGGGACGATGTTGAACCAGGCCGCGGGAACGTCCTCGGGGGGCAGGTCGAACCGTGTCCGCTCGCTCATCGGGTCCTCCTCGGGGAAGCGTGGGCGCCGAGCGTACCGGAACGGGCCTGGTCCCCGCCAGTCACGCGTTGCGGCGGAAGGACCCGGGGATCGGGGTCACTCCCGCCCCCCCACCACGTGCCACTTGCGGGGGTGGATCAACGCGTCGGCCGCGTCGGGGCCCCAGGTGCCGGGCTCGTACATCTGGATGGGCGAGGGGTGCTCGAGGACGGGCGTGAGGATCTGCCAGGCCCGCTCCACCCCGTCCTGCCGGAGGAAGAGCGTGTGGTCGCCCTCCATCGCCTCCAGCAGGAGCAGCTCGTACGCGTCGGCGATCCGTCCCTCGAACTCCTGCTCGTAGTCGAAGTCCATGGTCACGCGGCCGAGCTCCATCTCGGCGCCGGGGCGTTTGGCGTTCAGCGCGAGCGTGATCCCCTCGTCGGGCTGGATCCGGATCGTGAGGTGGTCCCGCTTGGGAAGTTCCATCTCCGTGCCCCGGAACACGTTGAACGGCACCTCCTTGAACTTGAGCGTGATCTCGCTGGTCTTGGCGGTCATCCGCTTCCCGCTCCGCAGGTAGAAGGGAACGCCGGCCCAGCGCCAGTTGTCGATCTCGAGCTCCATCGCCGCGAACGTCTCCACGGTGGAATCGTCCGCGACCCCCTCCTCCTGCCGGTAACCTCGGTACTGGCCCCGGACCACCCTCCGCGGGTCGCATACCATCGTCGACCGGAGGACCTTCACCTTCTCGTCGCGCAGGCGGTCCGGGTCCAGGGAGACCGGTGGCTCCATGGCCACGAACGTCATGATCTGGAACAGGTGCGTGGCGACGATGTCGCGGATCGCCCCGGTCTCCTCGTAGAAGGACCCCCGCCCCTCGATGCCGATGTCCTCGGCCACCGTCACCTGCACGTGGTCGATGTACCGGCGGTTCCAGATCGGCTCGAACAAGCCGTTCGCGAACCGGAAGGCCAGGATGCCCTGCACGGTCTCCTTCCCCAGGTAGTGGTCGATCCGGAAGACCTGGGACTCGTCGAACACCTCGTGGATCGCCCGGTCGAGCTCCATCGCCGAGGCCAGGTCCCTGCCGAAGGGCTTCTCGAACACGATCTTCGCGTCGCGGTGCATCCCCGCCTCGGCGATGCGCTGCACGATGTCGGGATACGCGATGGGGGGCGTGGCCGCGTAGAACAAGCGGCCGCCGGAGGTGCCGCGGCGGCGGTCGATCGCGGCCAGGTGGTCCACGACGTGGTTCATCGAGCCGGGGTCCGAGAACTCGCCCGGCACGTACGTCAGGTGCTCGGCGAAGTCCC
>JBHGAT010000318.1:0-2669 GCA_041946645.1 Candidatus Velamenicoccus archaeovorus
CCCAGGGACGCGTGGAGGCGGACATCGTCGCGGCGAGCATCGTGCTCGCGGGGCGCGTGCGCGGGAACCTCGAGGCCACCGGCGACGTGTCGCTCCCGTCCGAGAGCCTGCTGGAGGGCAACATCACCGGCCACCACGTCCACGTCGGCGGGACCGTCAAGGGCGACATCGTCGGCCGGGGCAAGGTCGAGCTCGGACCGCAGGCCCGGGTGGACGGCGACATCACGTCGAGCGCGCTCGCCATCGAGGCCGGTGCCGTGTTCATCGGCCGCTCCGTCATGACCGGGTCGGCTCCGCCCGGCTGACCGCTCCCTCGTCGACCGCGAGCCGGTGCACGCAACGTCCGTCCGGTAGCGTTCCTCCGTGCTCACGAACGGCCAGCTGTCCGTGCTCCTCGCCGACCTGGCGCGCGACGAGAGCGACCACCGCCGTCGCGCCCTGAACCGGGCATCGCGCGCGGCGATGCTCTGGCCGGTCGAGGTGACCACGCTGGTCGCCCAGGGGGAGCCGCTGACGGAGCTGCCCTCGGTGGGTCCGTGGGTGGCCGCCCGGATCGCGGCTCTGCTGGAGGACCCGCCCGGCGAGGTCGAGCTCGAAGAGCTGCGCCGCGGCTTCCTCACCGTCGCGGAGGCTCGCACGGCGCTGGCCACCGAGCCAGGCTGGGCCGGGGCGCTCCGGGGCGACCTGCAGATGCACACCACCGACAGCGACGGGACCCTGCCGCTCGAGGGGATGGTGGAGGCCGCGTCGGCCTTCGGCTACGGGTACGTCGCCATCACCGATCACTCCCAGAGCCTCCGGGTGGCGCGAGGGATGGACGAGGGGCGCCTCGCGGCCCAGGGGGAGGAGATCGATGCGCTCAACGCGAGCGGTGCGCCGCTTTGGATCCTCAAGGGGATCGAGATGGACGTGTTCGAGGACGGCAGCGGCGACATGGACGTCGAGGCGCTGCGGCGGCTCGACCTGGTCCTCGGAGCGTTCCATACGGGGCTGCGCGTCCCCGGGGACCGGACCGAGCGCTACCTGGCGGCGCTGCGGAACCCCGACGTGCACGTCCTGGCCCACCCGACCACCCGCATGTTCGGGCGCCGGCCGAGCCTGCGAGCCGACTGGCCCCGGGTGTTCGCTGAGGCCGAGCGGCTGGACAAGGCCCTCGAGATCGACGCGTCGCCCCACCGGCAGGACCTGAGCGTGGAGCTGCTGCGGGTGGCCCGCGACTTCGACGTGAAGCTCTCGATCGGCACCGACGCCCACCGGGCCGAGGAGCTCCGGTTCGTCGAGCTCGGCCTGGCCGCGGCCGCCCTGGCGGGCATCCCCAGGGAGCGGATCGTCAACGCCCGGCCGGTCGACGAGGTCCTCGCGTGGACCGCGTCGCTGCGCGCTCGCGCGCCGGGCTAGGCCCGCACCGCCTCGAACACCCGCACCGGCCGGCGCAGACCCTTGAGCTCCACGCGTCCGAGCTCCCGCACCGCGATCCCGGGGGTCGGGGGCGCCGCCGCCACGACCTCGTCCACCAGGACCTGCCCGCCCCTGGCGTACGCCGAGAGCCGGGCCGCCGTGTTCACGGCGCGGCCGAAGAAGTCGCCGGCCTGCCGGACCACCGGTCCCGCCGCCACGCCCACGTGCGCGGGCGGCAACCCCTGGTCCGGCGCGTCCTCCACCATCTCCACCGCGGCGGCGACCGCGTTCGAGGGCTCGGGGAAGGAGGACATGACCCCGTCGCCGATCCACTTGAGGGTCTGGCCCCGGTGCTGGCGGGTGCGCCGCTCGACGAGCTCCCCCAGGGCGTCGGCGAGGCGAGCGGCCTCCTGGTCACCGCGTTCGTCGGTCAGGCGCGTGTACCCCTCCAGATCCACGAAGGCGATCGCCGTCGGCAGCTCGTCGGGCCCCGACGGCCCGGACTCCTCCAACACGGACTCGATGTGCTCCACGAGGTGCTCGATGGTGGCCAGCTCCTGCTGGCGACGATAGGCGGCGACGATGGCGTGCTCGAGCAGCTCGGTGTAGCCGTCGGAGGCTCGCGACGCCCGCTCCATCGTCTCGGCCTCGGAGAGCCCCGAGCGCAGCAGGGGCACCTCGATGTTGTCGTGGTAGATCTCGTTCTCGGCTCGGGCGATCCGCATGAGCGAGGCGGCCACGGCCCGTCCGAACCGCACCGCGCCCGCCTCGTCCACCGCCCCGTGCCCCAGACCCTGCACCATCAGCTCCACCAGCTGGAGCTGATCGTCGCGGAGCGGATCGGCCGGCTCCGGACGGGCGTACCCGAAGGCCTCCAGGATGCGAGCCAGCACGTCCGGTCTCAGACCGGCGGCGGAGGCCACGTCGCTCAGGGTCCTGCCGGAGCCGAACGCGAACCGCCGGTACCAGTTGGCGTCCAGGAACGAGAACGAGAGCCGGCCGGCCGCGACGGCGGCGCCGATGCCCTCGATCGAGAGTCCCGCCTCCTCGCAGGCGAGGGCCACCCGCACGGTCTGGACGTCCACGGCCCCGAACGGCGACCCGGTCCCCCGCGGATGCAGCACGCCGACATCGATCAGTCGCCGCACCGTGGACGCGGGAACGCCGGCCCTCGCCGCCAGCTCCTCGACCGTGAACCCCTCCATGTGGGGAGCGTAGCGAGGACCGGTCGGGAACGCGGTCGGGCCTCGCGCCGGCCTCTCGCGCCGGCC
>JBHGAT010000319.1:0-2667 GCA_041946645.1 Candidatus Velamenicoccus archaeovorus
CGGCGGGACCACCGCAAGCTGGGGCGCGAGCTCGACCTGTTCTCGTTCCCCGAGGAGCTGGGGCCGGGGCTGGCCGTGTGGCACCCGCGCGGCGGGCTGTTCCGCAAGCAGCTCGAGGACTACATCCGGCAGCTCCACCTCGACCGCGGGTACGACCTGGTGGCCACGCCCCACCTGGCCCGCCGCGAGCTGTGGGACACCTCGGGCCACACCTCCAAGTACGCCGAGCTGATGTACCCCGAGATGCGGCACGAGGGCGACCCGGCGTACTTCGTGAAGCCCATGAACTGCCCGTTCCACGTGCTCGTGTACCGGTCGCGGACGCGCTCGTACCGCGACCTGCCGATGCGCCTGTCCGAGCTCGGCGGGGTGTACCGGTACGAGCGGCTGGGCGTGGTCCACGGGCTGCTCCGGGCGCGCGGGTTCACCCAGGACGACTCGCACATCGTGTGCCGCGAGGACCAGCTCGTGGACGAGATCCTCGGCGTGTTCGACCTCACCCTGGAGATCCACCGGACGTTCGGGTTCGAGGACCCGGTCGTGACGCTGTCGACGCTGCCCGGCGAGACGATCGTCACGCCGGACATGGCCGAGCGCGCCACGCAGGCGCTCCGCAACGCGCTCGAGGAGAGCGGGCTGGCCTACGAGGTGGCCGAGGGCGAGGGCTCGTTCTACGGGCCGAAGGTCGACTTCCACTTCCGCGATGCGATCGGCCGCCGCTGGCAGCTCACGACCGTGCAGTGCGACTTCGGGCTGCCCGAGCGGTTCGAGATGGAGTACGTGGGCGAGGACAACCAGCGGCACCGCCCGGTGATGGTCCACCGGGCCATCCTCGGGTCGATCGAGCGGTTCAGCGGCGTGCTGATCGAGCACTACGCCGGGGCGTTCCCGCTGTGGCTCGCGCCCGAGCAGGTGTGGCTGGCCACGGTGGCCGACCGCCACGTCGAGCACGCGCGCGCGCTGGCCGAGCGGTTCCGGGCGGCCGGCCTGCGCGCGCACGTCGACGACGGCGCCGAGACCGTGGGGAAGAAGGTGCGGGCCGCCCAGCTCATGAAGGCGCCCTACACGCTGGTGATCGGCGACAAGGAGGTCGCGTCGGGGGAGCTCACGGTCCGCGATCGCTCGGGGACCGAGACCGGGGGCGTGTCGGTCGACGCGTTCGTCGAGGCGCTGGTCCGGGAGGCGGCCACCCGCTCGCTCGAGCAGAGCCGGTGGTGATGGACCGCATCTGGTCCCCCTGGCGGATGCGGTACATCGAATCGGCCAAGGCCGGCGACGAGGACGGCTGCATCTTCTGCGACCTCCCCGCGCGCGGCGATGACGCCGGAACGCACATCCTGAGCCGGGGCGCGCGCGCGTTCGCGATGCTCAACACCTACCCCTACAACCCGGGCCACGTGATGGTCGCGCCGTTCCGGCACGTGGGCGACCTGGAGGACCTGTCGCCGGAGGAGCTGGCCGACGTCGACCGGCTGCTCCAGGCGTCGGTGCGCGCGCTGCGCGAGGAGATGGACCCGCACGGCTACAACGTGGGGATGAACCTCGGGCGGGTGGCGGGGGCGGGGATCCCGGACCATCTGCACTGGCACGTCGTCCCCCGCTGGAGCGGCGACACCAACTTCATGCCGGTGGTGGCGGAGACCCGGGTGCTCCCCGAGCTGCTCGACGAGACGTACCGCAAGCTGCTCCCGCGGTTCGAGCCGTGAGGGTCCGTCGTCCTGGGATCCCTCGAGGACGTGGTCTGAGCCGGACGAGGAGGCGCGAGCGATGGACCGTGCGTTCCTGGTGATCGGCGCGTGGTTCGGCTTCTTCGCCGTGGCGTTCGGGGCGTTCGGTTCGCACGCGCTGCGCGAGCGGCTGGCGCCCGGTGCCTCCTGCTCGGGTGGGCGTCGCTGGCGTTCGCGGCCACGACGGCCGCCCTCCGGTTCGCCTGACCTGGATGTTGCGTAGGGTCGCCCGGCCACCCCGGCGGCCCGGCCACGCCGAGACCCGCCCACGGCCCGCCCTGCCGGACGTCCTGCCCTACTTCTTGGCGGCCTCTTCCTTGGCCTTGTGGGCCTCCGCCACGATCCGGTCGGTCAGGTGCGACGGGACCTCCTCGTAGTGGGAGAACCGCATCGAGAACGCGCCCCGCCCGCCGGTGAGCGAGCGCAGGTCGATCGCGTACCGGGCCACCTCGGCCTGCGGGACGAGCGCCTTGATCCGCTGCTTGCCGGCGCCCGCCGACTCCATCCCCTGGATCTTGGCCCGCTTGGAGTTCAGGTCGCCCATGATGTCGCCCGTGTCGTCCTCGGGCACCAGGACCTCGAGCTCGACGATCGGTTCGAGCAGCACGACGCCGGCCTGCTGGGCCGCCTCCTTCAGGGCGAGCGACCCGGCGATCTGGAACGCCATGTCGGACGAGTCGACCGGGTGGAACTTGCCGTCCACGAGCGTGACCCGCACGTCCACCATCGGGTTGCCCGAGAGCGCGCCCTCCGACATCGCCTTGACGACGCCCTTCTCGACCGAGCCGATGAACTGGTTGGGGATCGCGCCGCCGAAGATCTTGTCGACGAACTCGAACCCGCCGCCCCGCGGCAGCGGCTCGACCTCGAGGTTGCAGATCGCGTACTGGCCGTGCCCGCCGGTCTGCTTGACGTGCCGGCCGAGGCCCTTGCCGGCCCC
>JBHGAT010000032.1:0-11466 GCA_041946645.1 Candidatus Velamenicoccus archaeovorus
GGCCGAGCGTTGCGGTCACAGCGTACCGGCGCCCGGAGTTGTCCAGCCGGCCGCGCGGCTCGTAGCCTTCGGCCGTGCGGGTGCCGGTGGGGGAGAGCCTCACGCTGCAGGACGTGATCGCCGTGGCGAACGGGGCCGAGGTCTACCTCTCCCCGGCCGCGGTCCGGCGGATCGAGGCGGCCAGGGCCGTGGTGGAGGGGGCCGTCGCCGAGGGCCGCACGGTGTACGGCGTGACCACGGGGTTCGGCAGCCTGGCCAACGTCCGGATCGCGCCGGAGCAGGCCGATCTGCTGCAGCGCCGGATCGTCCGCTCCCACGCGACGGCGGTGGGCCCGCCGCTCACCCGCGAGGAGGCCCGGGCCATGCTGCTGCTCCGGGCCCACGTGCTGGCGCTCGGGCACTCCGGGGTGCGGGCGTCCGTGGTCGAGCGGATGGTCGACCTGCTGAACCGGGACCTGGTCCCGGTGGTGCCGCAGCAGGGCTCGCTGGGAGCGTCGGGCGACCTCGCGCCGCTGGCGAACCTCGCGCTGCCCCTGATCGGCCTCGGCGAGCTGCTCGTCGACGGCCGCAGGAGGGCCGCCGCCGAGGCCCTGGCCGAGGTCGGGCTCACGCCGCTCGAGCTCTCGGCCAAGGAGGGGCTGGCGCTGGTGAACGGGACGCAGGGCATGCTCGCCGTGGGCATCCTGGCGGCCGCCCGCGTGGCCCACCTCGTGCGCACCGCGGACGTGGCGGCGGCCATGACGATCGAAGCCGCGCTGGGGACGGACCGCCCGTTCGACGAGCGGCTGCACGCCCTGCGCCCGCACGCGGGCCAGGCGGTCTCGGCATCCAACCTGCGCCGGCTGCTCGCCGGCAGCGCCATCGCCGCCTCGCACCGCGAGAGCGACCACCTGGTCCAGGACGCGTACTCGCTCCGCTGCGCCCCGCAGGTGCACGGCGCCACCCGCGAGGTCCTGGGGTTCGCCGCGGGGGTGCTCGAGGTCGAGGTCGGATCCGTGTCGGACAACCCGATCGTGCTCCCGGAGGCGGGCGAGATCCTGGCGGGCGGGAACTTCCACGGCCAGCCGGTCGCGGTGGCCCTCGACGCCCTCGCCGCCGCCACCGTGCCCCTGGCCAGCATCTCCGAGCGCCGGCTCTTCCGGCTCCTGTCCGAGGATCGGAGCAACGGGCTCCCCGCGTTCCTGATCGGCGACGGCGGTCTCAACTCCGGGTTCATGCTGGCGCAGTACACGGCCGCCTCGCTGGTATCCGAGTCGAAGACCCTCGCCCACCCGGCATCCGTCGACTCGATCCCCTCCTCGGCCGGCCAGGAGGACCACGTGAGCATGGGCATGACCGCGGCCCGACACGCCCGCGACGTGGTCGCCAACGCCGAGGTCGTGGTGGCGATCGAGCTCCTCGCCGCGGCCCAGGCGCTCGACCTGCGCGCCCCCCTCCAACCGGCTCCGGGGACCGCCGCCGCCCGAGATGCGGTGCGGGCCGTGGTCCCCTTCCTCGACGAGGACCGGGAGCTGGGGCCCGACATCGAGGCGGCCACGGCGCTGGTGCGGGGGCCGGAGCTGCTGGGCGCGGTGGGGGGAGCGATCGGGCCCGTGGACTAGCGGCGGTGGTCGAGGGATGGGGCCCCGCGACCCATCCCCTGCAGGCCGTGGCGAACCCAGTCTGACCCAGACTAGTGGTAGATCAGGACCGGGGTACCGATCGCCGCGAGTCCGTAGATCCACCGGGCGTCCCAGTACGGCACCCGCACGCACCCGTGGCTCGCCGGGTAGGTGGGGACCTCGGTCCAGCCGTGGATCGCCCGGAGCCCGTCGAAGTAGCTCGGGTAGTAGAGGCGGTTGGGGCTGAACCCGGCGAGCTTGCGGTAGACCTGGAACGAGCCGTCGTGGGTCGCGCCGTTCGCGCCGGTCGAGACGTGGATCACGTCGGTCACCACCCGATCCTCCACCGTGTAGAGGACCTGCCGGGTCTGGTCGACCTCGATGTGGAACGCCCTGGCCTTCGATCGGGGCTCCGGGATCCGCGGGTCGGCCAGGCGCCGCCAGGTCGTGGCATCCACCGTGGTGGTCCTGGCGAGCCCCTGGACCTTGCGGAAGGCGATCACGGCATCACCGGTCCGAGCGTCGTAGGTCCGGTCGATCCCGACGAGCCGGTAGTGCAGGGCGACCAGGCGCCGCTCCAGGGCCAGCACGGCGGGGCCGCGGCTGCCGACCCGGAGCGACGGCAGCGTGGTGGTTCGGGGCCCGTCGGCGTCCGTGCCCCGGGCGAGCCCCGGCGGGCTCGAGGCGGCTCGGACGCGATAGGTGCCGGGCTGGCGGACGGCGAGCGTGGTCCGGAACGTGCCGTCGGCCCGAACGCCGACCTCCCGATCTGCCACCGGGTGGCCCGACAGCACCAGGGTCAGCGTCACGGAGGTGCCGTCGGGCGCGGGGGTCACCGAGCCCGCGACGGCGGCGCGGTCGAAGAGCCGGACGGCGCCCAGGCGCACGGAGAGCACCGCGTGGACCCGGACGGTCACCGCCTCGCTGAACGCTCCGCCCGACGACGCGCGCACCGTGAGCGAGGTCTCCGGCACGATGCGGACCGAGAAGGCTCCCGCCGCGTCGGTGGTGGTCTCGGCGATCACCGCACCGTCCGCGCCGAGGAGCCGGACGGCCTGCGCGGCCGCGGCCGGGTCGACCGAGCCCCCGAACGTCACGGCCGCCCCGTACGCGATGGAGGCGGCCGAGGCTTCGAGGGTGACCGCGGTGCTCGTCTGGGCGCCGGCCGTCACCGGCAGGGCCCACAGGGAGGCCGTCAGCACCAGCCCGAGCACGCCGGCGGCGGGCCTGCCCCTCATCGCCCTCCCACCCTGCGACCTCCCACGTACGTGTGGAGCACGGGGTTGTGCCCCGGTCGATACGGTACCTGCCGGAAGGCGTCGCCCTCGAGCACCAGGAGGTCGGCGCGCTTGCCGACCTCGAGCGTGCCGAGGACGCCGTCCAGGCCGAGGACCCACGCCGGGTTGGCCGTGGCGGCCGTGAGGGCCTCGTGCGGCGACAGGCCGTACCACGAGCACCCCACCCCGATCGCCTCGGGCATCGAGAGCACCGGCGAGGTCCCCGGGTTGAAGTCCGTGGCCAGGGCCAGGGCGGCGCCGGCCTCGAGCATCGCCCGGGTGGGCGGCGGGGTCCCGCGGATGAACAAGGTCGAGGACGGCAGCACGGTCGCGACCGTCGTGCCCGAGCCGAGCGCCCGGACGCCGTCCTCGCTCACGTGGTTCAGGTGGTCGGCGCTGCGGGCCCCGAGCGCCACCGCGGCCTCCGCCGCGCCGGACGCCCCGAGCTGGTCGGCGTGACAGCGGAGCGCGAGGCCGGCCTCTGCGGCGGCACCGGCCACGGCGGCGAGGTCGTCCAGGTCGAACGCGATGTCCTCGACGTAGACGTCGACCGCGTCCACGAGCCCCTCAGCGGCCGCGGCCGGGATCAGCTCCCGGCAGACCGTGTGGACCCAGACGGCACGGTCCGTGTCCTTCGGCACGGCGTGGCATGCCAGCAGCGTGACCGTGCAGGTCTGCGGGGCCTCCCGGGCCAGGCGGCGGGCCAACCGGGCCTGGCGGAGCTCGGCCTCGACGGACAGGCCGTACCCCGTCTTGAGCTCGAGCGCGGTGGTGCCGTGGTCGGCCATCTCCTGCACCAGTGGCCGGCAGAACGCCAGCACCTCCTCGTCGCCGGCCTCGGCCAGCAGCCGTGAGCTGCGGTAGATCCCGCCCTCGCCGTGGAGCTCGCGGTACGAGCGGCCGGCCAGCCGCGCCTCGAACTCGTCGGCCCGCCAGCCCACGAACGGCAGGTGGGTGTGGCAGTCGACGAACCCCGGGGCGATCGTGCAGCCCTCGAAGACCACCGGGTCGGGGTCGGCCGGGAGCCCGTCGGCCGGCCCGACGTAGACGATCGTGCCGTCCTCCCAGGCCACCGCGCCCCGCTCGAGCACCCGGGCCCGCTCCATCTCGGCCCCCCGCACCGGCAGCGGGCCCGTCGCGGTGACCAGCGTGGTGGCGACCAGCGCGCCGGACCGGGTGGGCTGGGATGGCTCGGGCATCGGGCCTATCGAAGAGGAGCGGCGGGTCGAGCGCAAGCGCCCCGGCGGATCGCTGGAGGGAGCCACGTAGACTCGGGAGCGGTGAGCGAGGCCGGCGAGCTGGGGGTCCGCGACGTCCTCCGGATCCCCGAGATCCGGGCGGCGATGCTCGGCACGTTCATCATCATGCTCGGCTTCGGCATCGTCTCACCGATCCTCCCCCTGTACGCCCGGACCTTCGGTGTCAGCCTCGACGCGGTCGGCGTGCTGATCGCCGCGTTCTCGTTCGCGCGGCTCGCCCTGGACCCGTTCACGGGGGCTCTCACCGACCGGCTGGGGGAGCGAGGCGCGGTGGTCGTCGGCGCGGTGATCGTGGGGGTGAGCAGCGGGCTGGCCGCGATCGCCCCGACCTTCACGTTGCTGGTGGTCTTCCGGGGTGCCGGCGGGGCGGGCTCCGCGATCTTCTTCGCCGGGATCATGTCGTACCTGCTCCGGACGATCCCGGCCGAGCGCCTGGGCCGGGTCATGGGCGTGTGGTACGCCTCCTTCAACGTCGGGATCATCGCCGGCGAGCCGCTCGGCGGCCTCTTCGCGCACTGGCTCGGCCCGGTGAGCACCCTGTGGGTCTACGGCGTGACGTGCTTCGTCTCGGCCGCGGTGTTCTCGCGGACGATCCACCCGCCGCCCCACGCGAGCGACGGCCCGATGCGCTCGACGGGGATCCGCCACCTCCGGTGGGACCGGCCGTTCGTGACCGTGCTGGCGGCCAACGGCGCCTACGCGTGGGTCGTGGCCGGCGTCTACAGCACGCTGCTACCGGTGTTCGCGCGGGACGAGGCCGGGCTGTCCTTCCTCGGTATCGGGGTGGGTCTGGCCGTGGCCTCGCTCACGGAGTTCGCGGTCCTGTTCCCGGCGGGCAAGGCCACGGACCGGATCGGGCGCCGGGCGGTGCTCGTGCCCTCGTACGCGGCCATCGCGGTCTCGCTGCTCCTGTGGCCGCTCGCGGCCACCCCGGCGCTCTTCATGGTCGGCTCGGGGCTCTTCGGGATCCTCACCGGGTACGGGGGGGTGCCCCAGGCCCCGATGCTCTCGGACCTCACCACCGAGCAGACGCAGCGCACCGCGGTCGCGGTGTACCGCTTCGTGGGCGATCTCGGGTTCGTGCTCGGGCCGCTGGTGGCCGGGTGGAGCGCCGGCCTGTGGGGGTATGCGGTGGCGTTCCCGCTGTCGGCCGTGCCGGTGGTGATCGCGCTGGGACTCCTGCTGTCGATCGGCGAGACGCTGCGGCCGCTGCCCAGGACCGGCGAGGCGGCCGGGCTGTGAGGGCGTCACCGTGCGGGTGACGGTCGAGACGCTCCTGCCGGTGCCCCCCGATGTCGCCTGGCCCCGGCTCCTCGCATGGGAGGAGCAGGCTCGGTGGATGCGCGACGCCGACGAGGTTCGGGTGCTGACCCGCCGTCGCGAGGGCGTGGGGGTGCGCGTCGCGGTCCGAACGCGGGTGCTGAACGTCCCCGTGTTCACCGACCAGCTCGAGGTGACGGTGTGGGATCCGCCGCGGCGGCTGGTGATGGCCCACCGGAGCCCCGTGCGCGGCGTCGGCGAGTGGCGGCTCGATGCGGCCGGCCCCGGGGCCCGGTTCCGGTGGACCGAGGAGCTCTCGCTGCCGCCGCCGGTCCTGGGCGAGCTCGCGCTTCGGGCGTACCGGCCGTTCCTGCGGCACGTGATGGGCGGCGCCGTGGCCGAGCTCCGTGAGCTCCTGGAACGGCCCGGCTCCTCCCCGGCGTAGACTGGGACCGGCAGGGGAGCCCGCGGGCGTTCGGGCTGAGAGGCCGGCACGAGGCCGGCGACCCTTGGAACCTGATCCGGTTCGCACCGGCGGAGGGAGCTGCACATGGCGAGCCTCACCGATCGGCTCGAGCAGGTCGTCGAACGCGAGGCCCCGGCCTGGGGCATCCGACCCGTCCCGCCGGATCGTCGGCGGCTGTCCGGTCTGGACCTCGGCGTGCTGTGGGGCGACCTGTCGGTGGGGCTCCTGGTCATGGTCACCGGCGCGCTGCTGGTGCCTGCGCTCGGGCTCCCCCGCGCGCTGCTGGCCATCGGGATCGGCAGCGCGATCGGATGCCTCCCCCTGGCGCTGGTCGGGCTGGCCGGGCAGCGCGAGGGGGTGCCGACGATGGTCCTGCTCCGGCCGGTGCTGGGGCTCCGCGGCTCGTTCGTCCCCTCGGCGCTGAACCTCCTGCAGCTGGTGGGATGGACGGCGGTCGAGCTCTGGGCCATGGCCAGGGTGGCCAACGTGGCGTCGCAGCGGGCCTTCGGGCTCGACGCCTACCACCTCTGGCTCGTCGTGGTGGCCGTGGTGGCGACCGCCCTCGCGGCGGGCGGACCGATCGTCGTGGTGCGCCGGTGGCTCGAGCGGTTCGGGATCTACGTCCTGATCGGCACCGCGCTCTGGATGACCGCCAAGGTCCTGGCGGCCGGCGACCTGGGCGCGATGTGGCGTGGCCCGGGGCAGGGAGGCCTGCCGTTCTGGCTGGCCGTGGACCTCGTGATCGTCATGCCGATCTCGTGGCTGCCCCTCGCGGCCGACTACAACCGGTTCGCGCGGAGCGGGCGCGGCGGGTTCGCCGGGACGTACTGGGGATACCTGATTGGCAACGTGTGGTTCTACGCGCTCGGCGTGCTGCTGGTGCTGGCCACAGGGGCCACGGCGGACGTGTTCGGGATCGGCTCGGCGGTCGCGGCGGCCACCGGCGGCACCCTGCTGCTGATCGCGCTGCTCGTGGGCGAGAGCGACAACGCCTTCGCCGACATCTACTCGGCCGGGGTCTCGGTGCAGAACGTGGTCCCGGAGGTGCCGCAGCGGGGGCTCGTGGCCGCGATCGGTGCGGTGGGGTTCCTGCTCGCGCTGGTGTTCTCGGTCGACCGGTACCAGGTGTTCCTGCTGCTGATCGGGTCGGTGTTCGTGCCGCTGTCGGCGGTGTTCCTGGCCCACTACTTCGTGGTGCGGCGGGGCCGCTACGGCGAGGCCGAGCTGTTCGCGCGGACCGGGGTGAGCCTGCGGGCGCTGATCCCGTGGATCGCGGGGTTCGTCCTGTACCACTGGAGCGTGCCGACCGGCCCGCGGAGCTGGGTGGACGGGGTCCGGACGGTGTTCGCGGACTGGCTGCACCTGCCGTTCCCGTTGCTCGGCTCCGCGCTCGGGGCCAGCGTGCCGAGCTTCGTGGCGGCGTTCGCGCTGTCGGTGGCGGTGCTGTGGCGGAGCGGGCGCGCGCGGCCCGAACGCTCCTCGCCCGGGGCACCCGCCCCGCCTACTCGGTGACGGCCCGCTCCGTCGGAGGCGGCGCCGCCACCAGCAGGATCACGGCCGGCTCGGGCGAGGCGTTCCGCACGGTGAGGGTCGAGCCCGCCGGGACGAGCACGGTGCCCCACTGCGGGAGCCGCTTCCGTCCCCGGTCCACCTGAACCGCGACCGTGCCGGCCACCACGGCGCAGATCGCGTCCGAGTCCCGATCGGCGAGCGGCCCGATCCCCTGGGCGCCCTGCAGGCAGACGACCTCGGACCACAGGTGGTCGCTCTCGTAGAGCGTCTCGTGGTTGGGGCCGTCCTCCGAGAAGCGCACCAGATCCCGCAGGTCCCTCGCGTCCACGGGCCCAAGCCTATCCGCCGGCGGTCCGGGGGTGCCGGTTCGGGGGCACGGCTACACTGGCCCTCGTCCGGTCACGCGAAGGAGCCTGCCGTGCCCACGTTCACCTACTCCACGCAGTCCCCGGCCTCGGTCCAGGCCGACGTGCTCGTGCTCCCGGTCTTCGAAGGGCCCGAGGCCGGTCCCGGCGTCCGGGACGTGAGGGGCGTCGACCTGCTCGGTCTGTACGCGGACGCGGGGCTGAAGGGCAAGGTCGGCGAGACGCTGCCGGTCCCCGACACGGGCGGGCTCGACGTGCGGGCGCGCTCGGTGCTGCTGGTCGGAATGGGGCCGCGACGCTCCACGGGGGTGGATGCCGTGCGCCGCGCCGCGGGACGGGTGGCCCCCCAGCTCGCCAAGCGTCGTTCGGTCGCCACGACGCTCGCGCAGGCCGGGGGGCGGGCCTCGGAGGAGGCGGTGCAGGCCGTGGTCGAGGGCGTCCTCCTGGGCTCGTACCGGTTCACCCGGTACAAGTCCGATGGCGGCGGGCCCGAGCCGCCTCCGCTGGAGAGCGTCACCGTGCTCGGTCTGCCGCGCTGGGACACCCGCGCGATGAAGGGGGCCGTGACCCGGGGCGAGGTCGTCAGCGACGCCGTGCGCTGGGCCCGCGACCTGGTGAACACGCCGGCCATCGACCTCACCCCGGACGACCTGGCCCAGGAGGCCCGGGCCATGGCCGAGGAGGTCGGCCTGGAGTGCCGGGTGTGGGATGAGGAGGCGCTCCGCGAGGGTGGGTTCGGCGGCATCCTCGGCGTCGGCGCCGGGAGCGTCCACCCGCCGCGGCTGATCGAGCTCGCGTACCGCGGCGGCCCCAAGACCGCTGCGCCGATCGCCCTCACCGGCAAGGGCATCTCGTTCGACTCGGGCGGCCTGTCGATCAAGCCGTCCGAGGGCATGGAGTGGATGAAGGGCGACATGGGCGGCGCCGCGTCGATCCTGGCCACGATGAAGGTGATCGCCCGGCTGAAGCCGAAGGTCAACGTCATCGCGGCGATCCCCTCGGCCGAGAACATGCCGAGCGGCTCGGCCATCCGTCCCGGCGACGTGCTGCACCACCGCGGCGGCAAGACCTCCGAGGTCCTGAACACCGACGCCGAGGGGCGGCTGGTGCTGGCGGACGCGCTCGCGTACCTCACCGAGCAGGGACCGCGCGTGATCGTCGACACGGCGACGCTCACCGGCGCGTGCATGATCGCGCTCGGCGAGGAGATCTTCGGCGTGATGGGCAACGATCGCGCGCTGATCCGCGACGTGCTCTCGGCTGCGGAGACGGCCGGCGAGCCGGCCTGGGAGCTCCCGCTGTTCCGGCGCTACCGCAAGCTGCTCGACTCGGAGGTGGCCGACTTCAAGAACATCGGTAAGCGGTACGGCGGGGCCATCACCGCGGCGCTGTTCCTGGCGGAGTTCGTGGGCGACACACCGTGGGCGCACCTGGACATCGCCGGGCCGGCGTTCGCGCAGAAGGCCCAGGACTACTGCCCCAAGGGCGGCACCGGGGTCCCCGTACGCTCGCTGGTGACGTACGTGCTGGGGCAGGCCGGCCGGCCGGCGGGGCGGCGGTAGGCGAGGCGTGGCCGAACCCGACCGGGGCGCGGACCCGGGCGGTCCGGTGCTCGCCGTGTTCGCGCACCCCGACGACGCCGAGATCTCCTCGGGCGGCACGCTGGCCAAGTGGGCCTCGGCCGGACGCGAGGTGCACCTGCTGGTCCTCACGAACGGCGACCGGGGGTCGGACGACCCGATGGTGGAGCGGTCCGCGCTGGCCAGGACCCGGGCGGCCGAGACGGCGGCCGCGGCTCGCCTGCTGGGCCTGGTCGACGCCCGGGTGCTCTCGACCCCGGACGGGGAGCTCGCGAACACCCCCGAGGTCCGCGAGGAGGTCGTCCGGGCGATCCGCTCGATCAGGCCGGCCACCGTGCTCTCCTGCGACCCGACGGCCTGGTTCTTCGAGAACCGCTACTACAACCACGCCGACCACCGTACGGCGGGGGCGATCGCGCTCGACGCCGTGTTCCCGGGGGCCGGCAACCCACACTACTTCGCCGAGCACCTGGCCGAGGGGTTGACCGCGCATCCCGTGACCGACGTGTGGCTGGGTTGGACCCTCGAGCCGAGCCACCACGAGGACGTGACCGGGTTCATGGACGCGAAGCTCCGCGCGCTGCGGGAGCATCGCAGCCAGCTCGAGGGCGGGATGCTCGGCTTCTTCGAGGAGTGGCTTCCCCGCGAGGCCGCCGAGGCCGGCGCGGCGATCGGGGTGGAGCACGCCGAGTCGTTCCGCGTGCTCGACCTCTCGTAGGGCTCGTGGTCGTGGGATCGTCGGATCGGTCCGGAGACCTTCGCGGCCGATCGCCACGCCCGGCACCTAGGCCTTGGTGCCCACCGCCAGCCAGACGTCGCGGAAGTCGTTGACGGGGTCGGAGAAGCGCTGGGCGAACACCTCGCGAGCCCGCTCGTGCAGCCGCTCCCAGCCGCCGTTCCCGAGCATGGAGCGGACGAACCGCCCGGTGACCCAGGTACCGAGCCCCTCGACGTACTCGTCCAGCGGGTAGGTGAACCGGTACTCGCGCGGCTCCGTCCGGACGTGCTTGAGGCCCGCCTGCAGCAGGACCTCCTCGATGAACGAGCGGTCGGCGAACCGGTCGGCCCAGGGCACCGCCTGCGCCCGGGCGTCGGCGAGGAGGCCGGGACCCACCGCGCCTTCGACGATCTCGAGCCACGTCTTGGTGAGCTCGTCGGGACCGTCGGCCCAGCTGGACAGCGCGAGTCGACCGCCCGGCTTGAGGACCCGGAGCATGTCGAACAGCGCCGTCTCGTACTTGGCGAAGTGGGCCACGACGAAGTTGGCGGTGACGGCGTCGAACGTGCCGTCGCGGAAGGGCAGGTCGATGGCCTCGGCCGCGGCCAGCGCGAGCGCGGGGCGGGCCCGGTGGCCCACCGCGAGCATGCCGGGTGAGACGTCCACGCCGACGGCGAGGCCGCCGTCGCCGACCCGCTCCCGCGCGAGCTCGGCGGCCACGCCGGTCCCGCTGCCCACGTCGAGCACGCGACCGCCGATGGGCGGCGCGGCCAGCGCGATCAGGTCGCGCGCCGGCTCCCGGACCCGAGGCGCGTGGATCCGCTCGTACGCCTCGGCCACACCGTCGTAGCTCCGCCAGTCCTCCACGGACGGACAGCCTACCGGCTGGTGCGATGTCCGCCCCGGTAGGCTTACCCGCGGCATGAGGCAGCCGGGATGACGGGCTCCGCAGGCGTGGTGTGCCTGGTCCTGGGTGAGCTCGCGGCCGGCGGGGCGATCCTGCTGTTCGTCACGCCCCTCTGGCGCGAGGTCAAGCGCGGCTTCTTCAAGGTGTCCGGGATCGTGCTGCTGGCGGTGGCCGCCGGTGCCTGGCGTTCGGGCGCGTCGGGACTGGTCGCCGGGAGCGACGCGGGACGCTGGTCGGTGTGGCTGAGCGGCGTGCTCGCCGCGGTCACGCTGGGGTGGGTGCTGCTGCTGTTCCTCCGACGGGACGCCGCGGCGCGGGTCCTCGGCGTCGCCTCGGTCCCGCTGTCGATCGCGATGCTGGCGGCCATGGCCGGAACTGCCGAGGGCTCGACCGGGGTGGCCCTGCTGCAGCTCCTGGCCGGGGCGGCGTTCCTGGGGGCGGTGATGGACGGGCTCCTGCTCGGACACTGGTACCTGACCGACCGGGGCCTCTCGCGCACGCCGATCGAGCGGTACACCACC
>JBHGAT010000320.1:0-2657 GCA_041946645.1 Candidatus Velamenicoccus archaeovorus
CGGTTCTATCCGAGCTGCTCGCACTACGCCGAGCAGGCCATCCGCATCCACGGTGCGGTCCGGGGATCGGCGCTCGCGGCGTGGCGGATCCTCCGCTGCGGCCCCTTCACCCGTGGCGGCGTCGACCACGTGCCCCCGGCCCGCTCCGGGCGTGGTTCGTATGATGGCGTCATACACGAGGTCCCGGTCTCGTGATCGCCGCGGTGCCCTGGTCGCCGGCCTGGCAGGCGCTCCTGGACGCCTGCGGGTGGCTGCTGGCGCGCGTCTACGACCTGCTGCCGAACTACGGCCTGGCCATCATCGTGCTGACCGTCCTGATCCGGCTGGTCCTGCTGCCGCTGGGGATCCGCCAGGTGCGCTCGATGCAGCACATGCAGGTCGTTCAGCCCAAGGTCAAGCAGATCCAGCAGAAGTACAAGGGCGACCGGACCAAGCAGCAGGAAGAGATCATGAAGCTGTACAAGGAGTACGGGGTCAACCCGTTCTCCGGCTGCTGGCCGGTCCTGCTGCAGTTCCCCATCCTGATCGCGATCTACGCGGTGGTCCGGTTCCCTCAGCACCCCATCCACATCCCGCTGGACAGCAGCCTGTACGCGGCGATCGAGCGGCAGATCCCGCAGGAGGGCCCCCTCGAGCAACCGGCCTCTTCCTCCGGTACCGATTTCCTGTGGATGAACCTGTTGTGCAGCGCCAAGGACGCGGGCAACACCAACGCCAAGCTCGGCGACGTCGTGGACGGCAAGCAGCAGCAGTTCCCGGTGGACTGCGGCGACACGGTGCCCGAGCGGATCCCGTACTACCTGTTCGCCGTGCTGATGTTCGCCACCACCTACTACCAGCAACGTCAGATGCAGAAGGCGAGCCCACCCGGGGCGTCCTCACAGCAGCAGCAGGCCCTGCTCAAGGTGATGCCGCTGATGTTCGGGGTGTTCGGGATCTTCTTCCCGATGGGCCTCGTGGTGTACTGGACGACGTCGAACATGTGGCAGATCGGCCAGCAGTACTTCATGCTCCGGAACCGCCCCACCGCGGAGACCATGGCGGCCAAGGCCGACGAGGGCGCGAGGCCCGCCAAGAAGGGGTTCATGGCCTCGCTGCTGGAGCGGATGGATCAGGAGCGCGGTCGGGGGGCGGGCCAGAGCCCGCGCAAGCCCGGAACGCCGAAGCCGGGCACGCCGAAGCCGGGCACGCCGAAGCCGCGGGCACCCAAGCCGCGTGGTTCGGCGGGAGGCTCCGCTCCACCGCCGAAGAAGCCGGGAGGCAGCGGTGGAGGAAGTCGAAAGAAGCGCCCCAAGCGTTGAGGAGGCGCTGGAGGCGGCTCTGAGCGAGCTCGGCGCCAGCGAGCAGGAGGTCGACGTCCTCGTCGTCCAGGAGCCCAAGAGCGGGTTCCTGGGCATGGGTGCCCAGGAAGCCGTGGTGAAGGTCCGGCTGCGCCGGCAGGCCGAGGAGCTCCCGCAGGAGCTGGTGGAGGAGCAGGGCGAGGTTGCGGCGGACTTCCTGGAAGGGCTGCTGGAGCGGATGGGGATCCCAGCCAGCATCGAGCCGGGCATGCGCGACGGGATCATGTACGTCGACGTCCTCGGCGAGGGACCCGACGACGAGGACATGGGGCTGCTGATCGGGCGGCACGGAGCCACGCTGGACGCCCTGCAGGAGCTGACCCGGATCGTCGTGTCGCACCGAACGGGCGAGCGGTGCCGGGTCATCGTGGATGTCGAGGACTACCGCAAGCGCCGGCGGAGCCGGCTGGTCTCCAGGGCCCGGGAGATGGCCCGACGCGTGGCCAAGACGGGCCGCGAGGAGGAGCTCGAGCCCATGCCGCCGTACGAGCGTAAGATCGTCCACGACACGGTCGCCGAGGTGCCGGGGGCACAGAGCTCGAGCGTCGGGGAGGAGCCCGAACGCCGGGTGGTCATCAGTCGCCGCCCTTCCTAGCGACCCGACCGAGGGAGCCGAAGGCGTCCGACACACGCCACCCGCTGCGAGCAACGCTAACCATCGTGTTTCACGTGAAACATGGCTGAGCGATCTCCCCGCTCCCGGGTGCCCCGAGCGGCCGAGCTCCTCCGGCTGGACCTCAGGCCCCAGCAGCTGGCCCGGCTCGATGCACTTGCCGCCATGCTGGCCGGGACCGCTGTGGACGCCGGCCTGATCTCCGAGGCCGATCGAGACGACGTGGTCGAGCGGCATGTGATCGACTCGCTGCGGGCGGCCGCGGTCGTCCTCCCCCAGGATCGCCTGGCGCTCGACCTCGGATCGGGCGCGGGACTGCCGGGGCTCGTGGTGGCCATAGCGCTCCCCGGTCTCCGGGTGGTGCTCGTGGAGTCGCGGCGACGGCGTGTCGCGTTCCTCGAGCTCGCGGTCCAGACGCTGGGCACCGGCAACGCCGTCGTGCGGCACGCCCGGATCGAGGACGTCGAGGATCGGGCGGACCTCTGCTTCACCAGGGCCCTGGCCCCCCTCCGGCGGTCGTGGGCGCTGGCGGCACCGAGGTTGCGGCCCGGGGGGCGCCTGGTGTACTTCGCCGGGGCCGGCTTCTCGCCGCCGGATCGGCCCGACCGGCTGGATCCGCCGGCCCTGATCGAGGCGGTGGCCTCCCCCCTGCTTGCAAGCTCGGGCCCGCTGGTTATCATGACCCGGCAGTGACCGAACGCACC
>JBHGAT010000321.1:0-4127 GCA_041946645.1 Candidatus Velamenicoccus archaeovorus
GTCCACCATCAGCCAGTGACCGATGGTCGACGCGCTCGATGAAGTGCGGCCGACGCCCCTCAGTCGTCGGGAGAGATACCGAACCGGACGGCCGTGCCACCCTCCGGGGAGCTGTCGATCTCGAGCCAGGACGAGAGCAGGCGGGCGATCCAGAGCCCGCGTCGGTTCAGGGCACCCGGTTGGGGTGGGTCGTACCCGGCCAGCGGTCTCGGGCCGTCGCCTCCGTCCCGGACCTCGCAGACCACGCCGCCGTCCGTGACCCACAGGTCGGCCGTCCGGGGAGGGACGCCGTGGCGATGCGCGTTCGCGGCCAGCTCGTTGAACACGACCGTCAGGTTCTCCACCAGCTCCTGGGGCAGCCCGGCTCGCGAGCCGGTCGAGGCCACGATCCGGCGCAGGCTCGACAGATCGGCCTCCAGCGAGAGATGGAGGACGGGGTCCTCGGTGGGACGGGTCCGCCGGTCGGCGTACCGCTCCAGGAACTCTTCCGGCGGCAGGTACCGGTCGCTCGGGCGGCGCCGGTCGCTCCACACGACCGGATGCGTGCGCCACGCGTGCTCCACGACCCCCTCGGGCAGGTGGCGCATGTCGTAGGGGCACACGATCCAGGCGTTCGTCCCACGGAGGGCGTGGTTCAGCACCGATTCGTATCGGAGCCACATCATCCGGTCCCGCTCCGTGCTGGCGAACGGCACCTCGCCGACCACGCGGATGGCCGGGCGTCCCTCCGCCCCGGCGGCGGCCACGAGGTCCACCCAGCCGGCCAGGGTGGACATGGGACGGAGGTACCACGTGTCCCGATCGACGTACCTCACCGCGTCGCCGGGCGGGATGCGCTCCCGGAGCAGGGCGATGTTGGCCCGCGTCGTCACGATGGCGGCGGCGTGGCCTAGCTCCAGGCCCTCGGCGAGCCAGGGGACCAGCGCACCCGTGAAGGTCTCGTCGTTCCCGAACAGCAGCGCGTCGTGCGCGAACCCCGCGTTCATCCGACGTCTGCGGTTCGGTTCACCGACAACGGCCTCCTCGGCTCCGCCCACGATCGAGCAGATGGCCCACGGTCGAGCACATAGCCCGATCCTTATTACCCGGTTCGTGACTGGCCCAAACCTCTTCCGGCGGCTCGGCGACCGGGGCCGGTGGGGGATCGCGGGGCGGCCTCGAGCCGGGCCAGCCAGGCGTGGACGCGACCCGGCTCCAGGTGGCTGTCGAGCGTCTCGGGGTCGATGCCGTCGACCCGCCAGGCCGGGCCGGAGAACGTGCGACGGATCTCGCGCCGGGTGACCCGCCGAGGCCCGTACCCCCATGGGTTGCGATCGCTCCAGCACAGCAAGAAGGCCCGCCCGCCCGGACGGAGGGCCGCCCGCAGGCTCGCCGCGTACACCGGCCGCTCCTCGTCCTGGAGCGTGTGGAACAGGCCGACGTCGATCGCCGTGTCGAAGGTCCGGCCGAGCTCATCCAGCCGGAGCGCGTCCCAGACCAGGAACGCCGCGTCGAGCCGCCGCTCCCGCGCCTTCGCCCGCGCCTTGGCGATCGCGCGTTCGACCCGGTCCACGCCGAGCACGTCGTGGCCGCGGCGGGCCAGCTCGAGCGCGTTCTCGCCGGTGCCGCACCCCACGTCCAGCACCGAGCCGACGATCAGCCCGGCCTCGGCCAGCCGGAGCACCGCCGGCTGGGACCGGCCGATGTCCCAGGCCGGCGTGCCCTCGTACGCGGTCTCGAAGAAGTCGGCCACGCCGCCCATCATCGTGCGTCGTTCGAGGTCGATCCGGCCAAGGTCGAGCTGGCCTCGCGCTCGTTCGCCGACGCCGGGGTCGAGGACGTGGTGCAACTCCGTCACGAGGACGCCGGCGAGGGGCTCGCGGTGCTCGAGCCCGGTTCGGCCGACCTGGTCTTCATGGACTCCGAGAAGGAGGACTACGAGCGGTTCCTCGCGCTCGCCGTGAGGGCCCTCCGGCCCGGCGGGCTGCTGGTCGCGGACAACCTGACCTCGCACGAGGAGGACCTCCGCGGGTTCCGCGAGGCCGCGCTCGCGCACCCGGAGCTGGCCGGGCTGGTCGTGCCGATCGGCCGGGGCGAGCTCGTGGCCGTGCGGGTGTGATCCGCTACCAGGTGATCGGCGGGATCCCCGGGTCGACCGCGTCCGACGCGTAGATGCCCTCGCCGTAGCGGGTCAGGTCCTGATCGGCGAGGGTGGCCATGAAGTCGGTCGAGAGCACCGCCGCGAACGGCCGGTCGTCGAGGTGGCCCCAGTCGATCGCGTCCTCCTTCAGGTAGGGGCCCAGGTTGTCCTGGTACCGGTAGTCGCGCAGGAACGCCGCGATGTCGTCGCGCCGGACGCCCGAGTCCCACAGCGCCTTGTGGTTCAGGTAGATCTCTGACGGTGCCACGCTGGTGACGACCTGGAACACCGAGCCCCCGAACTCGCGCTCGATGTCCTCCTGGAGCTGGATCGGGTCCACGCGGACGCCGTCCATCGTCTCCACGGTGGGGCACTGGCCGTGATCGGCGGTCACGATCAGCGCGAACTCGCCCGGCGCGAAGTTGGCGTCGAGGTAGCCGGCGAGCCGGCCGAGCTGCTCGTCGGTGGCCGCGAGCGCGAACCGCTCCCGTAGCGAGAGCATGTTGTAGACGTGGCCGGTGTAGTCGGGGGACTTGTAGTTGATGAAGAGGAGATCGGTGGCCCCATGTCGGCCCACCTCCTCTGACTCCAGCGTCGCCTCGATCAGGTCGCCCTGGTACCGGATGATCGGCGGCGTGCAGCACACGGCGCGGAGCCCTCGCGCGAACCGTCCGTACCGGTCGTCGATCCCCGGGTCGGCGTAGTTGCGTTGGTGCTGCTCGAGGACCGAGAGCGGCGGCACGTCCTTGGGCATGCGGTACCGGTCCGGGTTCTGGGGCTGCCAGCTCCCCGTCCGCCGCTCGTCCCAGTACACGGCGACGGGCTTGTCCCCGAGCGGCCTGCCGCCCCGCCCGAGCATCCCCAGGTGCCAGATCTGGTAGCCGATCTCGCCGACCCAGGCCGCACCGGCCGTGTGCTCGCTCCACCGGTCGGCGAGCGTGGGGACGAGGAGGAACGACGGATCCGCCGTGCCGGGCTCGCCGTAGGCCTTCACCGGACGCGGGCCGTTCCGGACGTTGTGGCCGGTGATGCCGTGCGTGCGGGGGAACGCGCCGGTCCCGATCGTGGCGTGGGCGCAGGCCGTCACGGCGGGGAACGATCCCATGATCGCGTTCCGGTAGACGGCGCCGGCGCGCATCAGCCGCTTCAGGTTCGGCCACGCCGTCGGCCACTGGCGGAGCACGTTCCAGCCGCCGCCGTCGATCACGAACGTCACGATCACCTTCGGCGGCGCCGCCGGGCGCGGGATGCCGGGCAGCGGCACGCCGTCGGCGGGTCGGAAGTCGTCGAACCCCATCAGGTGTGCCGCCGTCGGCGCGAGGTCGGCCAGGGTGACCCGGTCCGTGTTGTCGAGCGGCTCGACGATGCCGGGCGCGTACACGGCGATCGGCACGCGCTCGAGGTAGTTCCACACCATCGCGTGGCTCGATCGCGGATCGCGGGGGAGCAGGGCCCGGGACTCCTGCGCGTAATTGGAGGTGGAGCCCGGCGTGAGCAGCAGCTGCAGGTCGCCGGACCGGCCCGGATGGTAGGCGCGGCGGACCAGCTCGAGGGCTTCGGCCCCGAGGTCCCGGGCCATGGCCTCGATCACCGGGCCGGGATCGGGTCGGGTGATCCGGCGGATCGTCCGACCGGCCTCGGCCCCGCCGGCGACCAGGCCGAGGCCGGCGAGCCCCATCACGCCGAGGAGGCGCCGCCGCTCCGGGTCCGGAGGGTCGGCGGTCGTGGTTCGGCTCCTGGCCACCGCGAGGGCCGCGGCGAGCACCACGATCCCGGCGATCGCGGCCGCGACCAGCCCGCTGCGGTACGAGACCACCAGCGCGACCAGCCCACACGGGACCGCCAGGGCGACCAGGGCGGGAGCGGACGGACGGCGCACGGGGCCCCATTGTCCCAAACGGACCCGCGGTCGGAGCTACGCGCGCTTACGGGGGAGGTCGAGGAAGGGGAGCTCGACGACGGTCGCGCCGACCTTGCCGCGCTCGCCCTCGACGGTCCACTCCACCGA
>JBHGAT010000322.1:0-2650 GCA_041946645.1 Candidatus Velamenicoccus archaeovorus
CATCGACGTGCGCCTGTCGCGGCCGTTCCGGATGGTGAAGACCTTCAGCCCGCTCGGCGAGGTGCCGGCACGGCTCACCTTCAGCCGAGACGTGCGCGAGATGCACCGTCTGGAGCTGGAGAACGTGCCGCTGTACTTCGTGGCGCTGCTGCAGGGGTGAGCGGACCGCCGGACGGAGGGGAGAGGCCGGGTGGGTCGGTTCAAGGTCGGCGTGCAGCTCGAGCCGCAGCACTGCACGGTGGCGGAGCTGCGTCGCGCGTGGCGCGACCTCGACGCCCTCGGCGTTGACTCGATCTGGACCTGGGATCACTTCTTCCCGCTCCACGGAGATCCGGACGGCGCTCACTACGAGGGATGGACGCTGCTCACCGCGGCGGCCTGCGACACGAGGCAGGCGGCGCTCGGCGTGCTCGTGTCGTGCAACTCCTACCGGAGCCCCGACCTGCTCGCGGACATCGCCCGCACCGCGGACCACGTGAGCGGAGGCCGCGTGATCCTCGGGATCGGCGCCGGGTGGTGCGAGCGTGACTACGAGGGATACGGATTCGAGTTCGGCACCGAGGCGACGAGGGTCGCGGCGCTCGCCGCGAGCCTCCCTCGCCTGAAAGCGCGGCTCGCGAAGCTGAACCCGCCGCCCCTCGGGTCGATGCCGATCCTGATCGGCGCCGAGGGAGAGCGGGTCATGCTCCGCCTGGTCGCCGAGCACGCCGACATCTGGAACGGGTTCGGCCCGGTCGAGACGTTCGCGCACAAGAACCGCGTGCTGGACGGGTGGTGCGAGCGCGTGGGCCGTGACCCGGCCGACGTCGAGCGAAGCGTGACCCTGACGAACCGGGAGGACCCCGAGCGGGTCGAGGAGTTCGCGACGGCAGGCGCGCAACACCTGATCCTGCCGCTCGGCGCGCCGTTCGACATCAAGCCGGTCGAGCGGCTCCTGACCGCGGCGAAGGGTGGCGGCTGAGGAGGCTCCCATGACGCAGAACCAGCGACCGGACTACGAGCCCGTCGACCTGTCCGCACGGTGCAACGTCGGCCTCGAGGTCCTCGAGGGGCACCGGACGCCTCCGATCGGCGTACGCGCCTTCCACGGCATCCCGTTCCGGATCGGCGACCCGGCGGACGCTCGCGCGCCGTGCTTCATCCTCCTCGAGCCCGGCGGCTCGACCGTCACGGTGTCGGTGGAGCGTCCCGCCGACCGCCTGATCTTCGCCCACCGGTGGCTGCGTCACGCGGGTCCGGAGATGGATCCGCCGCCCGGCGCGGTGGTGGCCGAGTACACGTTCCACCTCGACGACGGCACCACGCAGGCCGTCCCGATCCGCGAGCGCTTCGAGATCTCGGCGGCGGCCGACGAGGGCTGGGACGCGAGCGGCGCGTTCCTGGCGGCCGGCACGAGCGAGCTCCGTCTGCTCGACCGCTACGAGGGCCGCTGGGAGGATCTCGGCCAGCGCCAGTGCGAGACCGTGTTCTCGGGTCTCGGCGACTACTTCCTCTGGGTCTGGGAGCACCCTCGGCCGGAGGTCGGCATCCGCGACGTGGAGCTCGTCGCCAGAGGGGAGCGGGTCCTCGTGGCCGCGCTCACGGCGGCGAACGCCGGCGAACATCCGTTCCCGCGCGAGGCGGCGCGTGTCGTGCGCGTCTCCGCGGTCGGCCCCGAGGGCCCCGTTCCGCTCGTGGAGCCATCGGTGGAGGTGGACCGTGGTGTCGCCGGCTACGCGTTCCGCCTGCCCGAGCGCGACGTCGATGCGTACCTGAGGGACGACCGCAAGGGGTGGGGCGAGGATGCCGACCCCGGGAGCTCGAGCGCCTACACGCGGATCGCGGCGGTGCCCTCGGCCACCGTGACCGTGCGGGACGGCGACCGTGAGGTCGGGAGCTTCCGGTACGGCGATCTTGGCTACGACACCCCGCTCGAGCGGGAGGGCCTGCGCGTGGAGGTCCTCGAGCAGGGGCGGAACTGGGTGCACGTCACGGTGGTCGACGACGAGACCGGCAAGCCGGTGCCCTGCCGAGTGCACTTCCGCTCGCCCGAAGGGGTTCCGTACCAGCCGCACGGCCACCACGATCACGTGAACTCGGACCTCGGGACCTGGCACATCGACGTGGGCGGAGACCTTCGGCTCGGCCGGGCCACGTACGCGTACATCGACGGCACGTGCCAGGGCTGGCTCCCCCGGGGCGAGGTGATCGTCGACGTCGCTCGCGGCTACGAGTACGAGCCGATCCGCGAACGCGTCCGGATCGCGCCCGGCCAGCGGACGCTCGAGCTCCGGCTCCGGCGCTGGGTCTCGATGAACGCCGAGGGGTGGTACTCGGGGGACTCGCACACCCACTTCCTGTCCGCGCAGGGCTCCGTGCTCGAGCAACAGGGCGAGGACCTGAACGTCGTGAACCTGCTCCAGAGCCAGTGGGGGAGCCTGTTCACGAACACCGAGGACTTCACCGGCGCTTCGATCGGGTCGCCCGACGGCCGGTACGTGACGTGGGTGAGCCAGGAGAACCGGCAGCCGTTCTTCGGGCACATGGTCCTGTGGGGGCTGCGCCGGCCCGTCATGCCCTGGTGCACCGACGGGCCGAACGAGGCCGACCTCGGCGCCTGGCAGGAGACGACGATGAGCGACTGGGCCGACCGCTGCCACGAGCAGGGCGG
>JBHGAT010000323.1:0-2631 GCA_041946645.1 Candidatus Velamenicoccus archaeovorus
CCGGCCTCGGCGACGTCGAGCCGACCCTGCATCTGCGGATGGATCGAGCAGTGGAAGTAGTACGTGGCCGGATCCAGCTCGGGGACCTCGTAGGTGGCCGTGCCGGGTCCGGTGACGACGTCCCCCTCGAACACCGGGTCACCGCTGAGATCCTGGTTGTCGTAGATCACGACGTCGTGCTGGATGCCGGCGTCCTGGTTGTCGAACGCGATCGCGAACGGCGCACCCGCCGGCGCCGACAGCGTGGTCTGCTGGAACGCGATCCCCTTGGCCACCAGGTTCACGGTGACCGCCGGACCGCCGCCCCCGCCCTCGGCCGGCCCGCTCGGGGCCAGCGCGATCAGGGCGATGCCGCCGGCCAGCATGGCGATCCCGGCTACCCCGCCGACCATCGACACCAGGCTCGACGGCTTCACGACCGCACGGGTGACGACGATGCCGGCCACGACCACGATCCCGAACGCGACGATCAGCGCCGTGGCCGTCGCGGCGTGGTGCGTGATCGACAGCAGGATCCGGGAGAACCCGAACAGCACGCCACCGATCACCACCAGGATGGCCACCGGCATCAGGATCGGCAGGACGGCCCGGTCTCGCGTGCTCGACCTCATCCCTTGGTCAGCTCCGATCGCACCTGGCGCTCCACCTGCTGCAGCTGGAGCGCGTCCCAGCCGTCCCGCTCCTCCCGCGCGTGCCAGCGGAAGAAGATCGCCGTGATGAACCCCCAGAGCAGCAGACCGCCGAGGATCTTCATGATCAGCCCGGCGATCAGCTGATCCGAATGCGCCGAGACCCCCCAGATCCGGGGGTCCGCGGCGTACGCAGGGTAGAGGATGGTGCTGCCGAACGTCAGGAACGACGCCGGGATCGTCGGCGCGAGCGACTGGAAGAACAGGTACATCATCTGCCCGGGCGGCGACAGCGGCGGGAGCTCGGGCAGCGGCGACATCACCGGCCACCACATCACCAGGGAGGCCGCCACCGTGAGGACGTGGATCCCGAGGTGCGCGAACTCCGAATCGACCTGCGCCGCAACGATCGCCGGCCAGTGGATGAACAGCAGCACGGCGTTGAACACGATCAGCGCAGCCACCGGACGCGTGAAGAGCCTGAAGACCGCCCGGATCCGTCCCCCGCCCAGGATCGTCCGCAGCAGCCAGGGCGGCGTGCCTGCGATCAACAGCGGCGGCGCGACCAGCATGTGCAGCATGTGCTGCACCATGTGGGCGCCGAACAGGTAGTCCTCGGCCAGGTCGTGGATCGGCCAGTCCGAGGCGATCCACAGGGTCAGCATGCCCAGCGAGAAGAACCACGTCCGACGCCGCTCACGCGCGTCGTCGGCCCGCACGCGGCCCCGGTGCCGCCGGACGGTCACGAGGTACGCCGCCCAGACCCCGCCCAGGACGAGCCAGATGTCCGGATGCGGGTGCCAGGGCGGAAGGACCACGACCTCTCCCCCAACCTATCCGGAGAACGCGCCGAACGTGAGGAGCACGATCAGGAACAGGGTCACCGCGCCGGCCAGGCCGAGCATGAAGAACCGCGCGTACGTCCGGCTGTCGAACCGCAGGTGCATGAACCACAGCACGACCAGGGAGAACTTGATGGCCGCGAACAGGAGCAGCAGCGGGATCAACATGGAGCGCACGGACTCCACGTAGTAGACGGCCACCTCCGCCGCCGTGATGACGCCGAGGATCACGGCGATGCGGATGTACTCCTTGGGGCTGGGATGGCGGACGGTGTGCCCGCCGCCGACCGGCCGCTGCTGCGGCTCGGCCTGCTCCATCTCCTGCGTCCCCTCCACGCGCCCTCCTACTTCCCCGTCGGGATCAGGTAGACCACCGTGAAGATCACGATCCACACGATGTCGACGAAGTGCCAGTACAGGCCGACCAGCTCGACCGTCATGCTGTCGCGCGTGGTGAGCTTGCCCGAGAGCGACATCCACACCAGCGACAGCAGCATCAGGATCCCGATGCCGACGTGCGTCCCGTGGAACCCGGTCAGCACGTAGAACGTGGTGCCGAACAGGTTGGTCGAGAGCTTCAGGCCCTCCCGGTAGAACGTCGTGAACTCGTAGACCTGGCCACCCACGAACGTCATGCCGAGCAAGGCCGTGGCCAGCAGCCATACGCGCATCCGCCCCAGGTCGCTCCGCTGGATGGCCGCCAGCGCCAGCACCATGGTGAGCGAGCTGGCCAGCAGCACGAACGAGCTCACCGACGTGTACGGGATGTCGAAGACGTCGCTCGGCAGCGGTCCGGCGACGCTCGCCCCCCGGTACAGCACGTAGGTGGTGATCAGTGCGCCGAACAGCAGGCAGTCCGAGGCCAGGAAGATCCACATGGCGAGCTTGGTATTGGGCAGGCCGGTGCTGGTGGCTTCGTGCTCGCTCTCGAAGACGTGCTCGGACAGGGCCACGGACGCGCTCCTACTCCGCCGAGGGCTCCAACGCCCAGCCGTACAGGCCGGCCAGGACCACCACCGCACCCACGATGGCCAGCCACCAGTGGAACACCACGCCGTACCCGATCAGCGGCAGCCCCAGCGCGGAGATCACCGGGTAGTAGGAGGGGCTGGGCAGGTGGATCGCGTGCCCGCCGCCGTGGTCCCCGGCGTGCTCGGCCG
>JBHGAT010000324.1:0-2621 GCA_041946645.1 Candidatus Velamenicoccus archaeovorus
ACCTCGTGCGCCAGCAGGCGGAACAGGAACCCGTCGTCGGTGGCCGGCATGCCGTCGCGGTACTTGATGTTGACCTCGTACTGGGCGGTGTCGTACTCGCTGCCCCAGCTCTCGACCTCGAACCCGCACGCGAGCGCGGTCTTGACGATCTCGTCGACCACGCCGGTCGGGTCGATCGCCGTCCCCGTCCCGTACACCCGGTGCGAAGGCATCGCCACGGAGCGCCACCCACCGGCGGGGTCGGGCTCGAGCAGGTAGAACTCGAACTCGTACGCGAGCTGCGGCGTGAGCCCCCGCTCCCGCCACCACCGGGTGGCCTCGCGCAGGACGTGCCGGGGGTCGAGCGGCTGAGGCTTGCCCCGGAACTCGGCGTCGCCCAGGCCGACCACCGTGCCGTCCTCCCACCCGGGCCGGAGCGAGTCGCGATCCAGGTGCACCTCGATGTCCGGGAGCCCGATGTCGAACTGGGTGTTCGGGACCGGCAGGATCTCCTTGTCGAACGTCAGGGGGTAGACGCCGATGCAGAACGCCGCCGTTCCGCTCCAGTCGCCGAGGAGGTACTTGCCGCGCTCCAACCCGTGGATGTCGGGGTAGAGGAGTCGCAGGCGGCTGCCCTTGGTGTCCATCCGACCGCTCCCTGGTCTCGACTGGGACCGCAGGATAGCCCAGGGCTCGTTCGGCCGCGAACGAGCGAGGCCGCAGGGCGAGGGGTAGGCTGGGCCGGGAAGGCGCCGGGAGGAGGCGACCATGAAGAGGTTCCTGCCGTTCGCGCTGATCGGGCTCGTGGCGATCGCCGCGCTGGTGCTCGGGATGCGGATCCGCAACGGCCGTCGCGAGAGCGAGATGCCGTTCGAGGAGCTGGTCTCGGAGGGCGTGTCCTAGGGACCGGTCAGCCCCGGCGGGGCGGGCGGATCCCCCGGAGCTCCCAGTCCCCGCCGAACGCGGTCGAGACGACCTCCTCGGAGGCGCTCGGCTGTGCACCCACGTCCTCGCGCACCGGGACCGTGCCCTCGACGATGCGGTTGCGGAGCACGCCCAGCCCTTCGACCTCGACCTCGACCACGTCGCCCGGCTCGACCGGCCGGGAGTTGGCCGGCGTCCCGGAGAGGATCACGTCGCCGGGCACGAGCGTGATGGTCCTCGCGATGTCGGCGACCAGGTACGGCATGTCCCACACCAGCTCGTCGGTGGTCCCGTCCTGGCGCACCTCGCCGTTCACGAGGGTCCGGATCCGCTTGCTCCGGAAGTCCCAATCGGTCACCAGGCCGGGTCCGAGCGGGCACAGCGTGTCCGAGCCCTTCACCCGGAGCATCGAGCCCGCATCGGTGTCGCGGAAGTCGTGCAGGCCGAAGTCGTTGGCGATCGTGTAGCCCGCGATGAACGCCTCGGCCTCGTCCGGCGCGACGTGGCGGCACTCCCGCCCGATCACGATCGCGATCTCGCCCTCGTGGTTCAGGTACCGGCAGCGCGGCGGCCGCACCACGTCGCCGCCGTGCGCGTTCAGCGCGCTGACCGGCTTGTGGAAGTAGGTCGGCGCGGGCGGGAGCTTCGCCTGGAACTCCTTCACCCGGCTGTCGTAGTTCAGGTGGATGCAGACGATCTTGGTCGGCTCGCAGGGCGGCAGGTGCTCGGCAGCGTCGATCGCGATGCGGCGGCCGTCCCCGGTCACCAGCTCGTCGCCCTCGCGCGTGACCGCCGTGGGCCGGCCGTCGAGCAGGATGCGGCGCGTCTCCATGGCCCGTCAGTATGGCGCGCCCGGCGTGGGCACGTGGCCGGTCGCCGAGGCCGTCGGTCGGTGGGGCATCGCCTAGGTATCCTCGGCGCATGGCAGAGCTGAAGGGGTTCCTGCCGCCCCGCTCCCCGGAGGGGCGCGCCAGCATCGTGCCGGGGCCGCCCTGGCACTACTCGGGGGATCTGCTGACGATCGAGTACCGGGCCCGGCCCGGGGCCGTCGCGGCCTGGTTGCCCGAGCCGATCGAGCCCTCGGACGAGGATCCCGACGCGGTGGCCGTGATCTTCGCCGACTGGCAGTCGTGCAGCGACACGTTCGAGGAGCTGCTGGACCCGGTGCGATCCCAGTACAAGGAGTGCTTCCTGGTCGTGCGGTGCCGGTACCGCGGCGAGCGGTACTCGCGCTGCCTCAACATCTGGGTCGACAAGGACTTCGCGCTCGCGCGCGGGTGGCACCAGGGGTACCCCAAGAAGCTCGGATCGATCTGGATGACCCGGCCGGTGCGCTACGGCAAGGCCGGCCCGAGGCTGGAGCCGGGTGGCCGGTTCGGGGCCAGCGTGACCGCGAACGACCGGCGGATCGTCGAGGCCCGGTTCACGATCACCGGCCCCTCCGACACCAACGGGTTCGTCAACGCCCTGCCGATGCTCCACGATCGGTACTTCCCCTCGATCGTGGAGGGCCAGGCGCCGTCGATGGACGAGCTCGTGACGATGAAGAGCTTCGACTGGGAGGGCTCGGAGATCTGGCGGGGGGACGCCGAGCTCACGTTCGGGTCTTCGCCCACCGAGGAGCTCGAGAGCCTGGCCCCGGTCGAGCCGATCGGCGCCTACTACCGGAGCGTCGGCGTCACCTGGGGCGAGGGGTTCCGGCTGACATGAGGCTCGTC